>DAIRWC010000185.1:0-4001 GCA_036802505.1 Solirubrobacterales bacterium | reverse complement strand
GGGCCTGCTTGACCGCGACGACGCCTTCGATCTTGGCCAACTCCGCGAGTTCGGCGGGGCTGACGTCGATCACGACCCGCGAGGGGATGTTGTAGGCGATCAACGGCAGGCCGGGGACCGCGGCGGCGATCGCTTCGTAGTGAGCGCGGATCCCGGGGAAGGTCGGCTTGTTGTAGTAGGGCGTGACGACCAGCGCGCCGTCCGCGCCGGCCTCGGCGGCGGCCTTGGTCAGCTCGATCGAGTGGCGGGTGTCGTTGGTGCCGGTGCCGCAGATCACCGTCGCCTCGCCGTCGATCTCCTCGACTATCGCCGCCAGCAGCGCGATGTGCTCCTCGTCGTCCAGGGTCGCCGCCTCGCCCGACGAGCCGGCGACGACGACGCCGTGCGAGCCGTGCTCGACCAGGTGCGCGGCGAGCCCGCGCGCGGCCTCCTCGTCGACCGCGCCGTCCTCCCGGAAGGGCGTTGCCATGGCGGTGATGACTCCCTGAATCTGACTCATCGCTGGCAGCGTATCGGGGTCGTCACGCGGCGGCGAAGGTCGGAGCGAAGCGATCCGCCCAGGGCACCGCCTGCTCGAGCTGAGAGGCGACGCGCAGGAGAACGTCCTCCCGCCCCAATGGCGCCACGAGCTGCACGCCCACCGGCAGGCCGTCCGCGGTCCAGTGCAGGGGCAGCGAGATCGCCGGCTGCCCGGTGGCGTTGAAGGCCGCCGTGAAGCAGCCCGCCAGGAAAGCCCGCTCGAAGGCGGCCATCGGGTCCGGGCCGGAGTCGTCGAAGGTGCCCAGAGGCGGCGGTGGCTCACCCATCGTCGGCGTCAGCAAGAGGTCGAAGCCCGACTCGTGGATGCCGGCGAACATCCGGCTCATCACCTGGTGCTGACCGACTGCGGCCAGGTAGTCGCCGGCGCTGCGCGTGCGGCCGATCTCGGCCAGGGCCCAGGTCAGCGGCTCGACGTCCTCGGGCCCGACCGGCTGGCCGCCGATGACGCCGAACTGCTCGAGCGCCTGCGCTTGGCCGGCGGCCCAGCGGACGAGAAAGGGCTCGATGATCGGCAGGCTCGCGATCGCGCTCATGTCCGGCTCCTCGACCCGGTGGCCGAGCCCTTCGAGTGCCGTTGCACCCGCCCGTGCCGCCGCGACGACCTCGGGGTCGGCGTCCTGCTCGATGATCGTCTCGGTCCAGAGCGCGATCCGCAGCTTACCCGGATCGGCCCCCACCTCCTCGGTGTAGGGGCGAAGCGGGGGCGGCGCGACGTAGGGATCGCCGGGCGCGGGCCCGTGCACGGCCTCGAGCAGGGCCGCGGTGTCGCGGACCGAGCGCGAGACGCAGAGCTCGCAGGTGAGCCCGGACATGATGTCGCCGATCAGCGGCCCCTCGCTGATCCGCTGGCGGCTCGGCTTGAGGCCGACGAGGCCGCAGTTGGAGGCGGGTATGCGGATCGAGCCGCCGCCGTCGTTGGCGTGGGCCATTGGCACCATGCCGGCAGCCACCGCCGCGCCGGAGCCCCCGCTCGACCCCCCCGGGGTGCGATCGAGGTCCCACGGGTTGTGGGTCGCGCCGTGGGCGCGCGGCTCGGTGGTCGGCAGGATGCCCAGCTCGGGCGCGTTCGTCTTGCCGATCGTGACCAGTCCGGCGGCGCGGAAGCGCTGCGCCAGGTAGGAATCCATCGGAGCGCGGAAATCGCGTTCCTTCAGATAGTTCATGCCCAGGTGCAGTGGCTGCCCGGCGAAAGCCGCGCCGAGGTCCTTGAGCAGGAAGGGGACGCCCTTGAAGGGCCCGTCGGGGAGCTCGCCGCGGGCGGCCTCCAGGCCCTCCTCGAAGAGCGGGTGGATCACCGCGTTGACGTCGCCGTTGGTGGCCTCGACACGGGCGATGGCAGCCTCCACCAGCTCAGCCGGGGAGACCTCCCCCTTGCTGACCAGTTCTGCCTGTGCGGTCGCGTCGAGGCGCGCCAGCTCGTCGCTCATCGCGTGAACCTACAACAGCTTCTCGAGGCCGACCGTGAAACGGTCGGGCAGGTCCGCCACCCGGCGCACGGCCAGGATGACGCCGGGCATGAAGGAGACGCGGTCGATCGAGTCGTGGCGGATCGAGAGCGTCTGTCCCTCGCCGCCGAAGATCACTTCCTGGTGGGCGACCAGGCCCCGCAGCCGCACCGAGTGGATCGGCTCGTGGACGTTGCCTCCGGCTGCCTCGATCAGCTCCGCGGTCCGCTTCGCCGTTCCCGAAGGCGCGTCGAGCTTGCGGTCGTGGTGCAACTCGACGATCTCGCACTCGGGCATGTGCTTGGCGATCGCCTGCGATGCCTCCATCAGCAGCACCGCCCCGATCGCGAAGTTGGGCGCGACGAAGCAGTTGGCCTTGCTGGCCTCTGCGGCAACGCGGAGAGCGTCGAGGTCGAACCCGGTCGTGCCGAGGACGACGTGCACGCCGGCGTCGAGGCAGGCCTTCGCGTTGTCGACCGCCGTGTCGGGCCGACTGAAGTCGACGACGACGTCGACCTCGCCGAGCACGCTCGCCAGCTCGGTGCCGAGGGCCGGGTCGGCCTTTGCCGCCAGCTCCATCCCCTCGGCCGCCTCGACCGCGGCGCAGACCGTGCTCCCCATCCGCCCGGCAGCACCGGAGACGCCGACGCGGATCATGCGGTGGCCAATGCCTCGCTGACCGGGGCGAGAGCCTTGCGGAAGCACTCCTCGTCGCGACCGACGCAGGCCGCCGAGAGCCGCTCGGCGCCGTAGAGCTCGCCGGCCAGCTCGCTGAGCTCATCGACGCTGACCGCGTCGACCTTGGCCAGCATCGAGTCGAGGCTTTCGATCGGCAGGTCGAAGAGCGTCGAGCGCGAGATCCGCGACATCCTTGCCGCGGTCGACTCCGAGGAGAGCACCAGCCGGCCCTTGACGTTCTCCTTCGCCCGCACCAGCTCGTCGGAGGAGACCGGCTCGGAGCGCAGCCGCTCCAGCTCGGCGCCGATCACCGCGCAGGCCTCCTCGACGTTGTCCTCGCGGGTGCCGACGTAGGTCGCCACCATGCCGGAATCGGTGTACTGCTCGTTGTAGGAGCCGATCGAGTAGGCGAGGCCGCGCTTCTCGCGCACCTCGCGGAAGAGGCGCGAGGAGGTCGAGCCGCCGAAGATCGAGTCGAGCACGGCGAGCCCGTAGCGGCGCTCGTCGTCGCGGACGATCCCGGTCGCGCCGAAGCAGATGTGGTACTGCTCGGTGTCCTTCGGGTAGAAGCGCAGCCGCGCCGCGCCGTCGGTTCGAACCCGTTGCAAGCCGTTCTCGCCGCTCGGCGGCGAGACGAGCCGCTCGGCCAGGGCGACGATCCGCTCGTGGTCGAGGTGCCCGGCCGCGCCGACGACCACATGGGGGCCGGTGTAGCGCTGCTTGCGGTAGGCCTCGATGTCGGGAACCGGGATCGAGGAGATCACCTCGGCCTCGCCGAGCACTCGCCGGCCGAGCGGGTGCTCGCCGAAGATGGCCTCGGCGAGGATGTCGTGAACGCGGTCCTGCGGCTCGTCCTCGTACATCGCGATCTCCTCGAGCACGACGTCGCGCTCGGAGTCGATGTCCGGGTAGGTCGGCGCCAGCAGCATCTCCGCGAGCAGGTCGAAGACCTCGTCGGTGTGCTCGTCGAGGAAGCGGGCGTGCAGGTGAGTGGTCTCCTTGCCGGTCGCCGCGTTGACCGAGGCGCCGAGCCCGTCGAAGAGCTCGGAGATCTCGATCGCCGAGTAGCGCGCGGTGCCCTTGAAGAGCAGGTGCTCGAGGAAGTGCGAGACGCCGGCCTGGGCCTGCGTCTCGTTCCTCGAGCCGGTGCGAACCCAGAGCCCGAGCGCCACGGACCGGACCGAGGGAACCTCCTCGGTCACGACCCGGACGCCGGAGGCGATCGAGGGCCTGGACGGCCTCGTCATCCCGGGGGGAGAGTCGACCACGTTCATGCGCCTGATGGGGCTCTACGGGATCGACGACGCGCTGCGCCGCTTCGAGCGTCCGGTTTTCGGG
>DAIRWC010000184.1:0-4033 GCA_036802505.1 Solirubrobacterales bacterium | reverse complement strand
ACCTCCACACGATCGATGCCACCTGCCCGCTGGTGACCAAGGTCCATGTCTCGGCGCGGCGCTTCGCCGCCGACGGCTACACGATCGTGATGATCGGCCACGAGGGGCACGAGGAGGTCGAAGGGACCACCGGCGAGGCTCCGGACAGCATCGTCCTCGTGCAGACGGTCGCCGAGGTCGCCGGGCTGGAGGTTCCCGACCCAGAGCGAGTCGCCTTCATCACCCAGACGACCCTCTCGGTCGACGAGACCGGCGAGATCATCGCCGCCCTGCGCTCCAAGTTCCCGGCGATCGTCAGCTCCAAAACCGACGACATCTGTTACGCGACGACGAACCGGCAGATCGCCGTCAAGCAGCTCGCGCGCGAGTGCGAGCTGGTGCTGGTGATCGGCTCGACCAACTCCTCCAACTCCAACCGCCTGGTCGAGGTGGCGCGCGAGCACGGCGCCGCCTCGCACCTGATCGACAACCACACGCAGGTGCAGGAGGAGTGGCTCGACGGGGTCGAGACCGTCGGCATCACCTCAGGGGCAAGCGCTCCCGAGGAGCTGGTCGCAAGCCTGGTCGAGCTCTTCCGCGAGCGCGGCGCCGACGACATCTCAGAGCTGCGCACCGTTCACGAGGACGTGCGGTTCATGCTGCCGAAGAAGATTCGCGAGGCCGTCGCCACCGCTGGCTGAACCGTTGACCCCCTTATTCGGGGGCAAAGGGTTCAGTCGTCGGCCGGTAGCCCGGCGGCGAAGCTGACGGACCAGATGCGGAGGCCCGGGGAAGGTCGGAGCGAGATTGTGTGGTGCTCGTGCCGGGGGTGGTTCGTGAGCTCGTATAGGCCGGGGCCGTCGATCTTGAGCCGGGTTGCCGAGTTGCCGTCGATGGCGATGGCGATCTCACCGCTGCCCTCTACCGTCATGTAGGCGCCGCCGGCCTCGTAGGGGACCTCCAGCTCGTTGCCCGTCCAGGCCGCATCCCACGAGCCGCTTGGGAAGAGCTCGGCGGTGGGGGGCATCACCTTGGCGCCGGGTGAGTCGGTCGGCCGCAGCGGGTCCATCGGCTCGGGCAGCGCCTGCAGCGCGTCCTGCTCGCGCAGCTCTGCCTGGATCGCTTCCTCGCTCGCCAGGTACTCGCCCTCGCCGAAGTGGAACCAGGTGAGCGCGCCGCCGAGCTTCCAGAGGAAGAGGCTGGGCCAGCCCTCACAGCCGTAGGCGTGCCAGAGGCGGCGATCGGCGTCGATCGCGACCGGGAACTCGACCCCGAGCCGCTCGAGTCCCGCAGCGACCGCGCTCCGTTCGGCCCCGAAGGGGAAGCGGGGCGCCTGCACGCCGATCGTCTTCAGGCCATGCTGTTCATAGCGCCGCGCCCACTCGCACACGTAGGGGAGCGTGCGCACGCTGTTGAGCTGGGCGAAGTCGAAGAAGTGGACGAGGACCGGCCCGCCGGCGGTCGCGACCGGCATCGAGCGCGGCGCCTCGCCGATCCACTCGACCCCCTCGGGCAGGTCGGGCGCGGCGATGTTGTCTCGTTCAGGGCGCATTTAGAAAGCCGCAAGTTATCTGCGCTAGCTTTCCCGGGCGATGATCGAGTTCGCGATCGCGGCTGTTCCGCTCCTTCTCCTGCTCGTCGCGCTGCTGCTCGGGCGCTACCCGGGCTGCGAGGCGGCGATGCGGATCGCCGAGCGGATCGCCTCGCGGACTCGTCGCGAAGCCACAACGGCGACCAACTCGCCACGACCGCAACCACCGGCTTCGCGTGCCGCCCACGGCGGCCTCCTGATCGCCTTCGGCCTCGCCCAGCGCCCGCCTCCTCTCGCCCTGCAGTAGGCAAGTCCCACACCTACGCAAAGGAGCGAGCATGAACTCGAATACTGTGCGCGCATTGGTCGGCGCCGGGATTGTCGTCGTGGCGGTCGTCCTGCTGGTCGTCCTCAAGAGCAACAACAGCGACAGCAGTGCGACGACGACCAAGGGCGTCACCACGATCGTGATCAAGAACGGCGAACCGGTCGGCGGGATCGCGCAGCTGACCTACAACAAGGGAGAAGAGATCCGCTTCAAGGTCGACTCCGACGTCAGCGACGAGGTCCACATGCACGGCTACGACATCATGAAGGACGTCAAGGCCGGCGGGTCGGTCAGTTTCGACTTCCCGGCGACGATCGAAGGCGTCTTCGAGGCGGAGCTGGAGGGTCGCAAAGAGCAGATCCTCGAACTCACGGTGAACCCTTGAGCCGGCTCGGCTCGCTGCTGCCCATAGCCCACGCGCTCGTCGCGCGCAAAGACCTGCCTGTTCCGGCCTGGCTGTTCGCCTGGGCGGCGTCGATCGTCCTGATCGTCTCCTTCTTCGCGCTGTCGGTCGGCTGGCGGACGCCCCGCTTCGAGAAGGACCGTTGGCGTCCTCTCGCGGCGGGGCTCTCGCGGACCCTCCTCGCGCTGCCGGCG
This sequence comes from Solirubrobacterales bacterium, assembly GCA_036802505.1. Classification (GTDB taxonomy): domain Bacteria; phylum Actinomycetota; class Thermoleophilia; order Solirubrobacterales; family 70-9; genus VRUE01. Next base: position 1,598 of record DAIRWC010000184.1, on the reverse strand, counting down.
CAGATCTTCTACGGGGCGGTGGGGGTCCTTTTGCTCGGGCTGGCGATCTACGCCGGTCTGCGCGGGACCGAAGCCCCCGACCGCAACTTCGCCCTCACCTTCCTCTACGTCACCACCTGGCTCGGCTTCCCGCTCTTCAGCGTCTTCCTGGGGGACGTCTTCCGCCCGTTCAATCCCTGGCGGGCGGTCGGGCGGGCTGTGGGAGGGTGTTTCACGGCGCTTGCCGGCCAGCGCCCGGCCCACCTGAGATATCCAGAGAGATTGGGGCGCTGGCCAGCCGCGATCGGTTTGCTCGCGGTCGTCTGGCTGGAGATCGTCTACGGCGCCAGCGGTGGAGTGGCGGTGGGGCTGAACCCTCACGCCGCGGCTGTCGGCGCCCTTGTCTACACCGGCTACACGCTGGTGATGATGGCCCTGTTCGGGGTCGAGCAGTGGTGCCGCACGGGCGAGGTCTTCTCGGTCTACTTCGGCATGTTCGGGACGCTCGGCTGCTTCGGGGTGAAGGAAGGACGGCTCGGTACGCGCCGACCGTTCTCGGCCGCGACCAAGTGGGCGACCGTGCCCGGGTCGGCTGCCGTGGTGATCGCCTCGATCGCGAGCACGAGCTTCGACGGCGCCCAGGAGGGGGCGTTCAAAAGCGCCCTCGAAACCACCTTCAACCATCTGGTCGACGCTGGTGTCGGCCTGACCTCAGCCCTGCGGCTCACCGACACGATTTTCATGGTGCTCTGCTTCTGTGGGGTCGCCCTCGTCTACCTGATCGGGGTGCGGGGAATGGCCGGCGTCCCCGGCGCCCCGTCGTTCAAGAAACTGCGCGACGGGTTCGCCCACACCCTGATCCCGATCGCCTTCGCCTACCTTGTTGCCCACTACTTCAGCCTCTTCGTCTTCCAGGAGCAGGCCCAGTTCACCTATCTCCTCTCCGACCCGCTGGGGACCGGCACCACCGACCTCTTTGGCACGGCGTCGTCGGGCATCGACTTCCGTCTGCTCGGCGCCAACGCGATCTGGTACGTCCAGGTCGGCGCCCTCGTGATCGGGCACGTGATCGGGCTGACCCTCGCCCACGACCGCGCCACCGCCTACTGGGGGAACTACCGTCAGGCGGCGCGCTCGCAGTACTGGATGCTGGCGGTGATGGTGGCCTTCACCTGTTTTGGCCTCTATCTGCTCTCGGTGGCCAACGCCTGAGCCCGCGTTTTACGGGTAAATGTGGGTGTACCGGCCCCGGTTGATCGGCTTTCTACCGATGGCGCCGAGCAGCCAGGGGTGGTTGACTGGAATCGAGGTTGCGAATCACAGATTTACCGTCTCCCTCCCATAAACAAGAACAAGAAGCAAGCATCGAGGCCGCCGCACATATCAGCCACCCGGCGGCCTCGATGCGCTCTTCAGTCTTCAGGTCTGGGGAGGGGAAGCAGTCGATCTAGAGGATCTCGGCGAGGCGGCGCTCAAGCGCGACGGAGACCTCTTCCCGCACCGGCCCCTCGGCCAGGCGTTCGACCAGCGACTCGAGGAAGCCCTCGATGATCAGCTGCTTGGCCGTCGCCGGGTCGAGCCCGCGCGAGGTCAGGTAGAAGAGCTGGTCGCGGTCGATC
>DAIRWC010000183.1:0-4034 GCA_036802505.1 Solirubrobacterales bacterium | reverse complement strand
GGAGGGGACCGAGGCGGCGCCGGGAGTCAAAGAGGGCGGCGTGCTCGAGCATGTCACCCGCGAGATCACCGTCGAAGCGCTGCCGACCGAGATCCCCGAGCGGCTGGTCGCCGACGTCTCCGAGATGCAGATCAACGACACCGTGACGCTCGCCACGATCGCCGCGCCGGAGGGCGTCAAATTCGTCGCCGACGATCCCGACGAGGTCACGATCGCCACCCTCTCGCCGCCGCGCGTCGAGGAAGAGCCCGAGCCCGCCGTCGAGGAGGAGGCCGAACTGGTCGGCGAGGAGGGCGAGGCCCCGGCCGCCGAGGACGGCGATTCGGGCGACGGCGGCGATTCGGGCGACTCCGGGGAGTAGCCCCGCGTCATGTCGATCTTCCGCCGCCGCAGGGCCCGCGGCGGGGGCGGTGCCGAGCAGGGCGACGGCGACCGCATCCTCATCGTCGGTCTCGGCAACCCCGGTAACGAGCACGCCGGCAGCCGCCACAACGTGGGCTTCGACGTAGCGGAGGAGCTCTCGCGACGCTGGGACCTGCCCCGCGCGAAGAAGAAGTTCGCCGGCCTGATCGCCGAAGGGCGCGTCCGGCCCGGCGGTCCGCGGGTGGCGATCCTGCTGCCGCAGACCTACATGAACGCCTCCGGCGACTCGGCCGGACCGGCGCGCGGCTCGCTCAAGGCGCCGCTGGACCGGGTCGTCGTCCTGCACGACGAGATCGACCTTCCCTTCGGCGAGGTTCAGAGCCGCCTCGGCGGCGGCCTGGCGGGCCACAACGGCCTGAAGAGCCTCAAACGGGGCTTGGGCAGCGCCGAGTTCTGGCGCGTCCGGGTCGGCGTCGGGCGCCCCGAATCGACCGACCCGGAGATCGTCTCCGCCTACGTCCTGGGCCGCTTCCGCGAGCCCCGCACCGAGGTCGAGGCCCTGATCGGCAACGCCGCCGACGAGGCCGAGCGCCTCGTCGAGCAGCTAGGTTCTCCGCCTGATGAGCGCTGAGCGCACCAGCTACGGGGTGGACACCCAGGGCGTTGCGTTGCTGCGCCTAGAGCGTCCCGAGGCCCGCAACGCGATCGACACGCAGATGCTGGTGGAGATGCTCGAGCACCTGGCGGTCGCCCGCGAGGACGATTCGGTCCGCGTCCTCGTGATCAGCTCCTCCGACCAGATGGGCCTCTCTGCAGGCGCCGACGTCAAGGAGCGACTCGACGAGGAGGGCAAGGTGCGCCGCATGCAGCTCTTCGCCGACCTCTACGACGCGATCGTCGCCTTCCCCATGCCGACCGTGGCCGCCTGCCACGGCGACGTGGTCGGCGGCGGAGCGGAGATAGCCATCGCCTGCGACATGCGCGTCGGCGGTGCCAACCTGCGCATGCGCTTTCCCGGCGCGGCGCTCGGCGTCCCGGTCGGCCCGGCCCGCCTCGTCACCCTCTGCGGCCTGGCCACGGCCAAATACCTGCTGCTGACCTCGCGCACGGTCGGCGCCGACGAGGCCCTGCGCCTCGGCCTCGTAAACCGCGTCGCCCCTGCGGCGGCGACCGAGGAGGCGGCGCTGGAGCTGGGCGCAGCCGTCGCCACTCACCCACCCGAGGCTGTCGCCCAACTGAAGCGGATGCTGCACGAGTGGGACGACGTCGTGGGACGGTCCAAGGTGGAGGGCGTCGGCCAGGTCGAGTGGGCTCGGACCGGGCCGGGTCTGCCACAGCCGGACTAGGCGGTCCAGCTGGTCGAGTCGAGGGTTGCCCCGCCGATGAACGCCTCCGGGTGGGCGAGAACGTGCTCGGCCGCCTGGTCGCAGCGCGCGAGCCACGACTTGGTGGAGGAGAGCTGGTTCAGGATCATGGCGAGGTTGTTCTCGCCGAGCCAGGCTAGGAGTGGCAGGTGGAGGACGATCGACATGAAGCCGCCCTCTTGCTCGAGGTTCTCGATCTCCCTACCCAGATAACTGACGAAGGTGTCGGATTCGATCGGCTCGGGTGAGCCGGTCATCTGCTCTCTGACCGGGTCAAGACCGGGGAGCATGGAGGTGGCGTCTACGTGGCGCCATTGGAAGGGGAGCAGGGCGATGTCGTTTTCGGCGCCTGCGCCCTCGCCGGCGGGGGAGGCGTAGCGCAGGCCGGTCTCGCGCAGGATCTCGGCACCGCCGGCCCCGAGTTGGCCGCCGGGTGGGCGCAGGCCGTTCATTTCAAGGCCAAGTTCCTTGAACGCATCGATGCCACGGCCCAGGTTCTCCGTCTGCTCGGCTGCCGTCAGCTCGCCCCACGTCTCGTGGCGCCAGGCGTGGTAGGCGACCTCGTGGCCGGCCGCGTCGATCTCCTGCAGAGCCCCGGGATTGAGCTCGGCATTGACCCCCTCGGTGAAGAAGGTCGCCGTCAGGTCGTGCTCGCCGAGCCGCTTCAGCAGGCCCGGTAGCGCCTGGGTCGCGCTCGATGCCTCGTCGACGCCGAGGTTGTCGAAGCTGAGGCAGAGCGCGCCGTGGGCGCCGCCCGGCCACTCCGCCACCCGGCTCAGTCCTCCAGCAGCGCTGCGCTCCAGCGCTCCGGTTCGCGCTTGGCCTGCTCGCGCGCCCAGCGGAAGTGGTGGTCGGCCGAAGCGAGCAGGATCGGGAAGTTGAGCAGGCCGGCGAGGGCGAAACCGCGCGAGCCGCGCTTGGTCTCGGTGAGCAGGCTGAGGACGCTGGAGATCCCCCAGGCCCAGAGGACGGCGTTGTAGGCGGGGAGCTGGTCCTCGCGCAGGCCCTCGGCTTCGTCGAGCATCGGCAATCCGCCGTGCAGGGACCAGGGCCAGGCCTTGAAATGGACGGCGACGCCGGCGACGCCGATGCCCGCGTTGAGGGCGGAGAGGCGCTCGTCCCACTTGCCGCCGCGGACCGCCGCGACGAGTCCCAATGGGATCAAGGCACCCCAGAGTGCGTAGGCGCCTTTCCGGCCGAGCTGCGGCTCGAAGACCAGGCCGACGCCTGCACGCGTCTCGAAGGCGTTGTGGGCGAAGAGCCCGAGGGTCGAGCCGGCGGCGAATGGGCGTCGCAGTCGCATCCCCGGGCAGCGTAGCCCTCCTAACTAGAATCGGTCGACTTCCGTTCCGGTGCGCCTTTTGCTCCCCGTAGGTGCAAAAAGCGCACCGGAAGCGGTGGACTCGCCATGAGCCTTCGCCCGCTTCTCGAAATTGCCGCTGAGAATGAGCGCCTGCACGCGCTCGCCGGCGAGGTGCGCGATGCGAGCGGCGGCGCCCCGGTCGAGATCGGCGCTTCCGCCACCCTGCGCCCGCTGCTGCTCGCGACCCTGCTCGAGGACGACCGCGGGCTGGCCGGCCGCCCGGCGCTGCTGGTCAGCCCCGACGATCGCTCGGCTCGCGACCTCGCCGCCGACCTGCGCGCCTACCTGGCGCCCCGTCGCGTCCGCTTTTACCCGTCGCGGGGCACGGGCTACGCCTCGCACGTCACCCCGCCTCCGCACCTGGTCGGGCTGCGCATCGACGCCCTGGAGGCGTTGCGCAACGAGGAGGATGCGGTTGTGGTCGCCGGAGCGACCGCGCTCGCCGAGGCGGTGCCGGACGCCTCGCTGCGTCCCGCCGGCTTCACGCTCGAGCTGGGCGGCAGTGTCGAGCTCGAGATCGCCGCGCGCGATCTGGTCGCCGCCGGCTACGAGCGGGTCGAGCAGGTCGAGGAGCGCGGCCAGTTCGCCGTCCGCGGGGGCATCCTCGACGTCTATCCGGCGACCGAGGAGCGCGCCGTGCGGATCGAGCTCTTCGGCGACGAGATCGAGTCGATGCGCTGGTTCTCGACCTTCACCCAGCGCTCGCTCGGCGAGGCCGAGCGGGTCGAGCTGGCGCCCGCCGCCGAGCTCGACGCCGAGCACCGCGAGCTGGCCGAGCTGGCGGCGATGGAGGCCGCTGAAGAGGGCAAGGAGCCGCCGAGTCCGGCCGAGGTCCTGCCGCTCGAGCATTTCGGGGCCCCGCTTGATCTCGTCCCCACCGGGGCGGCCGTGATCCTCGCCGCCGCCGAGGAGATCGAGCCGGCGCTGCGCGACCACTGGGAGGA
>DAIRWC010000182.1:0-4093 GCA_036802505.1 Solirubrobacterales bacterium | reverse complement strand
GTCCAAGGCGGGGTGACCGGCGCGGTCGCCGTCGACCCGACCAACGGCGACGTGCTCATCGCCGACGGAACGAGCAGTAACGAAAAGATCGGCGAGTACGACGCCACCGGGTGCGACAAAGACACCCCCGCCACGCCGGTCGCGAGCTTCGACAACAAGAAGCGCAAGGACATCGCCGTCGCCCCCACTGGCCGCCTCTACCTGACCGAAGTCGCTCACTTGGAAGTCTGGAGCCCCTTGGTCCCGCTGCCCGATCCGACCACCGGCAAAGCCGACCCGATCGGGGAAACCAACGCCACCCTCAACGGCACGATCGAGACCAACGGCGCAGAAGTGAGCGAATGCGCCTTCCAGTACGGCCCCACGACCTCCTACGGCACGACGGTCCTCTGCGCGGAGAGCCCCGCAGAAATCGGCACCGGGGAAGCCGAAGTGCACGCCGACATCGGCGGCCTCTCGCCCGAAACCGTCTACCACTTCCGCCTGATCGCCGCCAACGCCAACGGGCCGGCCTTCAAGCAGGGCGAAGACGAGGCCTTCCAGACGGTCGGGGCGCCGCAGATCCTCGCCGTCTTCTCCGAAGGCGTCGCGCTCTCAGAAGCGACGCTTAAGGCGCAGATCAACCCCGAGAGCGCCACCACCGAATACCGCTTCGAATGGGGCCTCACCGAAGCCCCCTACGAACACCTCACGGCCTTCACCTCGATCGGCGCAGAACCCGTCGCGCACACCGTGAGCCTGGCGCTCGGCGGCCTCACCCCGGCAAGCGCCTACCACTTCCGGGTCACCGCCGTCAACCACTGCCACCCCGAAGCAGAACCGGCGGCGCTTTGCACCAGCGTCTCCGCGGACACCGTGCTGCGGACCTTCGGCGGCTTCGAAGCCGAAGGAGGCTGTGCCAATGAAGCCTTCCGCTACGGCGCCTCGGCCTTCCTGCCCGACTGCCGCGCTTATGAGATGGTCAGCCCGGTCGACAAAAACGGCGGCAACGTCGTCACCGAACTGAGCAACCCCGCCGAACCCGGCGGCTACATCCAGTCCCGCCCCGACGGCAATGCGCTCACCTACACCGCCATCGCCGCCTTCGCCGGGGCCCCCTCGAGCTTTCGCTTCAACCAGTACATCGGCGAACGACATGAACGCGGGACGGCGGGCGAAGGCTGGGCCGGCCGCGGAATCAACCCGCCGGTCGGCGGGCAGGAGGTCGACAAAACGATCGACACGTTCGGCTTCCTGCGCTACTTCAGCGCCTTCACGCCGGACCTCTGCTCGGCCTGGTGGGTCGACTACCAGACGCCGCCGTTGACCGCCGCAGGGCAGGAAGGCTTCGTGAACCTCTACCGGCGCAAGAACTGCGGCGCGGGCGACGGTGACCTCGAAGCGCTGACCAACGCCACGCCCGGAGCCGGCGCCAAAACGGCCTACGTCGACAAGGGCTCGATCGAGGGAATCACGCCGGAGGGCTCGCGCACGGTGTTCGCGGCGCGGGCGAAGCTGACCGCGGAAGCGAACGAAAGCTTCGAAGACGAACAGCTGTATGAGTTCAGCGGCGGGGAATTGCACCTCGTGAGCGTGCTGCCGAACGGCAGCGCGGCGCTCGGGGACAGCAAGGTGGGCAGCGGGCTCAACCTGGCGAGCGCGGTATCGGCCGACGGGGAGCGCGTGTACTGGACGGACAAAGACAAGCTATACCTGCGCGAGGCGCCCGAGCGGGGAGTCGAGGCGGGAGAATGCAGCGCCGGCAAGGCCTGCACGATCCTGGTCAGCGGCACGGCCGAAGGCAACGCCGTCTTCTGGGCGGCCAACGAAGACGGCTCCAAGGCCCTCTACACCAAGGAAGGCACGCTGTATGAATTCGACCTGGGACGCTGGGAAGCGAGCCCGGCGAGCGCCTCGGTCGCGATCGCCGCGGGCGTGGGAGGCGTCGCCGGAAACAGCACCGACCTCTCGCGCGTCTACTTCGTCTCGACCCAGGCGCTGCCCGGAGCGGGGCAAAACAGCGAGGGAGAGGAAGCCCAGGCGGGCCGGCCGAACCTCTTCCTGCACGAAGCGGGCGCCGAACCGGCGTTCGAGTTCGTCGGGACGCTCGATCCCAGGGACGTGGGGGAAGCGGAAGCGGGCGCGATCGGAACCGCGTACTCCGTCGTCTCGGGGGGCCCCTATTCGCGCGCCACCCGGGTGAGCCCCGACGGGCGCCGCATCGCCTTCGACTCCCGGGCGCCGCTGAGCGGCTATGACAACAGCTCGGCCGGCGAGGGCAGGTCGGCGGTCGAGGTCTTCAGCTTCGAAGCGGGCGGAGAGCTCTCCTGTGTCTCGTGCAACCCGGGCGGGGGGAGGCCGCGGAGCCGGGAAATGCTCTACCCCTACGAAGCGCCCTGGGAAAGGGAACACAAAGTAGTCCCCACGCTGGTCCAAGCCGCCGCCTGGCTGCCGACCTGGGAACACCCCCTGCAGGCCTCAAACGCGCTCTCCTCAGACGGCAACCGCCTCTTCTTCAACGCAAACGACCGCCTGCTGCCACGCGACACCAACGAAGCCCAGGACGTCTATGAGTGGGAGGCGCCGGGGAGCGGGCGCTGCACCGCCTCGAAATCAAACCCCTCCTACTTCCCCCAAAACGGCGGCTGCCTGTATCTGATCTCCGGCGGGGAAAGCTCCTCTGAATCGCAGTTTTGGGAAGCCTCCCCGGACGGCTCAAACGTCTTCTTCACCACCGCGGCGAGCCTGCTCCCCCAGGACCCCGGCTCTGTCGACCTCTATGACGCCCGCGTGGGCGGCGGCTTCCCCCGGCCCGTCGAGGCGGCGGAGTGCCAGGGGGAAGCCTGCCAGAGCCCGCCGGCGCCGCCCGCTCTCCCCACGCCCTCCTCCTCTACCTACTCGGGCCCCGCCAACCCGCCGCCCGGCAAGGCACGCAAGAGCTGCCCGAAGGGCAAGCGCAAGGTGCGGCGCAAGGGCAAGGTGCGCTGCGTGGGGCCCCACCACAGACGCCACCACAAAAGAGCGGCCCACCACAGGAGGGCGGGACGATGAGAAAGACGATCGCCACCCTGGCTGCGGCCATCCTCGCGACCCTGGCCTTTGCCGCCCCCGCCCAGGCGGACTTCGGCCTGCACGCCTTTGACGTGCAGTTCGGCAAAGAAGGGGGGGAGCCGGCACCGGCCGGCAGCCACCCCTTCGCGCTCACCACCTCCTTCGGCCCCGAGCTCAACTCCGAAACGCTGATCCCCGAAGGCTGGCTCAAGGACATCCTCGCCACCCAGATCCCCGGCCTCATAGGCGACACCACCGCTTACAAAACCTGCCCGACCGCGCAGTACCTCGAACGCACCGAAGGCCTCGACCCCAACTGCCCGATCGCGACCCAGGTCGGGATCATCGGCGTCTCCGCCGACCAGCCGGGCGTCTGGGAAGCCTATCCCGTCTTCAACCTCGCCCCGCCGCCCGGGGTGCTGGTGCGGATCGGCTTCCGTGTCTTCTCCGAGAACGTCTTCTTCGACGTCGGCATAAGCCACGAGCCCCCCTACGAAGCGGTCGCCGCCTCGCTCAACACCCCTCAGCTGGTCAACGTCTACGGCGGCAAGCTGCAGCTTTGGGGCGTGCCCTCAGACCCCGCCCACGACAAACTGCGCGGGGACTGCGGCGATCAGACCGCCTTCCTGGAACCGGAAGACATCGCGGGCTTTCATTTCGCCGAAGGCAGCGAAGAATGCCCCGTCGAAGCGAACCCCAAGCCCTTCCTGACGATGCCCACCGACTGCTCGGCGCCGCTTGAGAGCCGCATCGACGTGCTCTCTTGGGAAGGGGCCTCGGCCTTTGCGACCAGCCTCACCCACGGCGCCTCCGGAGCGCCCGCGCCGCTGCCCGGATGCGAGTCGCTTCGCTTCGAACCCTCGATCTCGGCCCGGCCGACCTCGCGCGCCGCGGCGAGCCCGACCGGCCTTGACTTCGGCCTGCGGCTGAAGACCGAAGGGCTGACCGAAGCGGGCGTCTTGGCCCAGTCGGCGCTGCGAAAGCTCGTCGTCACCCTGCCCGAAGGGATGACCGCCAACCCCTCGGTCGCCGAAGGCCTCGCGACCTGCACCGAGGCCGACCT
>DAIRWC010000181.1:0-4095 GCA_036802505.1 Solirubrobacterales bacterium | reverse complement strand
CTGCTGAGCGGCGCGCACGAGGTCAGCACCGAGGACATCCGCGCCCTCGCCGGTGCCTCCACCCCGCACTTCGCGCTACAGGTCCGCAACCGGATCCGGCGCCTGATCGAGCCGCTGCCGGACGGCCATCCGGCGCGTGCCGAAGGCGAGCGAAAGATCGCCGAGCTGGAGGATCTCGCCGAGCACAGCGGCGACCCGCGGGGGACGATGGGAATCGGACGGCATTGAGGCAGGTCGCGCCAGGGGTCTGGCGGCTGGACGAGTTCCCCCGGCCATTGATCAACATCTACCTGGCCGAGGACGTGTTGATCGACGCCGGTCGCGCCTGGGATCGCCGCCGCGTCTTCGCCGAGATCGAGGGTCGTGAGATCTCGATGCTGGCGCTGACCCACGCCCATCCCGACCACCAAGGGGTCGCCAAAGACGTCTGCGAAGCGCGCGGAATCCCGCTCGCCTGCCATGCCGACGACGTCGAGGCGATGGAGGGACGGCGCCCGGTCGCGGCGACGTCACACCCGCTGGCGAAGTTCTACGCCCGGCTCTGGGCGGGGCCGCCCCGCAAGGTCGACCGGGTGTTGCAGGAGGGCGACGAGGTCGCCGGCTTCGGGGTGATCCACGCGCCGGGGCACGCACCCGGCGAGGTGATCTTCTGGCGCGAGTCCGATCGGGTGGCGATCTGCGGCGACGTGCTCCGCAACATCTCCTTCCTGACCCTGCGCACCCGGCTCGACGAGCCACCGGCGGACTTCACGCCCGACCCGGCCGAGAACCGCCGCTCGATCCGCAAGCTGGCCGATTTGACCCCGGCGCTGATCCTTCCCGGGCACGGCCCCGCCGTCACCGATATGGCTGCATTCCAGCGCTTCGTGGCCGCTTTGCCGAAATAGCGATTAGCCCGCCGCGAACCGGGTAACGGGCTGTCATGAGACGCCCTTCCCCATCGATGGTCGTCGCGGTGATCGCGCTGATCGTGGCGCTGGGAGGCACCGCGATCGCCGCCCAGAACATCAACGGCGGTGCGATCAAGAAGCAGACGATCGGCGGCGGCAAGCTGAAGCAGAAGACGCTGACCGGCTTCCAGATCAACACCAACAAGCTCGGCACGGTGCCGGCGGCCAGGCGGGCTGCGCACACCTACTGGGCCGTGGTGAACAACCCGGCAAGTCCCGGCAACGCCGCACTGGCGCGGGCCAGCGACGAAGGGATCGGCGCGACCGAGGGCGGCGGGGCGGTCACCGTCACCTTCCCGATCGACATCAGCGGTTGCGCCAACGTGGCCGCGCGCAACAACGCCGGCACGACGCCCCCCGGGGCAGGCACCGCCCAGACCAACACCTCGCCGGCCAGCGCAAACGCGATCGAGGTCCGCACCAAGAACGCAAAAGGCGACCCCGAAGACGCCGATTTCCACCTGATCGTCGTCTGCCCGTAATAGACGAGCGTCTATGCTGGCGGCGATGAGCGACGCGATCGAGCAGGGGTTCAAGGAGGGCGACAAGGTCTGGGTCGAGGACGGGGATGGCAAGCACCACCCCGGGATCTTCGTCGGCAACAACGAAGCCGCCGGCTGGTTCGGCGGCGGCCCCAGCGCCTACGTGGCTCACCCCGAGGCGCACCAGGCCGAGGTCGTCTCGGTCTTCCGCATCACCCCCCGCGACGAGTAGCGGCCCGCCCGCCGAACGATTAGGCTCGCCTGAGCAATGGAGGCGGCGGGCACCGAAACGGAGCGAGTGGGCCTTGCCTTATCCGGTGGCGGCTTCCGCGCCGCGTTCTTCCACGTCGGCGTGCTGGCCAGGCTGGCCGAGCTCGGAGTCCTGCCCAGAGTCGAGGTGATCTCCACCGTCTCCGGGGGCTCGATCGTCGGCGCCGCCTATTACCTGCGCCTGCGCCGTCTGCTCCACGAAAAATCTGACGCCGAGATCGGCGGCGATGACTACGTACGTCTCGTCACCGAGGTCGACGAACTGCTGCGCGACGCCGTGCGCCAGGACATCCGCGGTCGCCTCCTGGCCAATCCGCTGAAGAACGTCCAGATGCTCTTCTCACGGAAGTACTCGCGCAGCGACCGGATCGGCGATCTCTACGACCGCTACCTCTACAAGAAGGCCTGGCAGGACCCCCGCAAACGACGCTCCGGCAATCGCGAAGAGCAGATCGAGATGCGCGAGCTGCTGATCGAACCTGACGGCGACCGCGATTTCGATCCCGAAGTCGCAAACCGCACGCGACGGACCAAAGCGCCCGTCCTGCTGATCAACGCCACCACCCTCAACACCGGCCACAACTGGCGTTTCGAGGCGGTCCGCATGGGAGAGCCGCTGCCCGCGGACTCGCGGCGGGAAAAGATCATCGAGGAGACCGACAAGAACATGCGCCTCGAACGGGCTACTTCCCCCGCAAGGATCGACAGCAAGGCGATCTGTCGCCCAAAAAACCCGTCGTGCCGAGCGTCCAGGAAGATTTTCCGCTCGCGCTGGCCGTGGCCGCGTCGGCCTGCGTGCCCGGGGCCTTTCACCCGCTGGCGATCAGCGACATGTATTGGAACGACGGCGACCCGGTCCGCGTGCAGCTCGTCGACGGCGGGGTCCAGGACAACCAGGGGGTCCAGGGCCTTCTCGACAGCGATTGCACGCGCCTCATCCTCAGCGACGCCTCGGGTCAGCTCAAGGACAAGAACAGGGCATCGACTTGGTTGCCGCTGTCGCTGTTTCGCTCGGCAGGCATCGCCGGCGACAGGATCCGCGACGAGCAGCTCACCTACCTGCCGACCGAGCGACGGAAATACGCTCTGATGCACTTGCGCAAGGGCCTCGACGGCCTGGCTCTGGCTCCCGGCAAGGACACTGGCGGCCCGACCGCGGAGCGCGACCCCGAATACGACACGTCTGCCTTCGAGGTCGCTCCCGCCGTGCAGGATGCCCTCTCGAAGATCCGCACCGACCTCGACTTCTTCAGCGACACCGAGGCCGGCTCGCTCGAGCTCGACGGCTACCTGATGAGCAAGGAGGAGCTCGAACGGCGCGGCTTCGGCGCGCTCGGAGAGGCGAGCCTTCGCCCCACCGCGGCGCCCGACTGGGACTTCCTCGCCTTCGCCGGAAAGCTCGGCTCGACGGACACCGCCTACCTGCGCAAGCTGCAGGCGGGCAGCAGGAAATTCGGCCGCCTTTTCTGGCTCAAGCCCGCCCTCGCCTGGCTCCTACTCGCGATCGTCGTCGCGGTCCTGGCAGCCGTCGCCAAGGGTGCCTGCCTGCTCGCCGATGCGCTCGACGCCTGTTGGCCGGAAAAGGTCGGCGGAGGGGTGCTGCTCGCCTTCATCGTCGTCGTCGTCTGGTCGAACGTCACCGCCTGGACGGCGCGGCGCTACGAAAGCTGACGCAGGCGCTCACGGCGCCGGCGAAGCGCGGCGACCCCGGAGAGACGTCGCCGTAGGTCCGCACGAAACCGGCTGGGATCTCGCGCACCCGATCGAGCACTTCCAGCTCGCGGGATTCGCTGTCGCCGCTCAAGCCCCCGGACCGAAGGCGTCGATCAAGCGGTTTTGGTACTCGCTCAGCTCCTCGGCGGAGATGAAGTAGGTGGGTGGGGTGAGGAAGAGGCCGTCGGCGCGCTCGGCCGTCGCTTCGACCCGGGCGCGGACCTTGTCGAGCGGGCCGGCGGCGCAGTAGGTCTCGACCATCTCGTCGCTGATCGCAGCCGGGACGGCGGGCAGGTCCCCGCGGCGGAAGGCCTCGCCGGCCGCGACCGCATTGTCGGCGAAGCCGTGCAGCTCCCAGAGCGGCATGTAGGTCTTGACCGTGGCGTAGAAGGAGATCGTGCGGCGGGCCATATCGATCGCCTTCGCCTCGTCGTCGTCGATCGCGCAGCAGACGGTCGGCAGGTAGTCGAAGTCCACGCGCTCGCGGCCCGAGCGCGTCAATCCCTCTTCGAAGGAGGAGACCACCACCTCGTCGATCCAGCGCAGGCTCTGGATCGGGTGGCCGATCAGGCCGTCGGCGACGTCGCCGGCCATCCGGCACATCCCCCCCTGCACGCCGGCGGTGTAGATCGGCACCGACTCGCGCGGGGCGGGGTGCGGCCGGACCCAGCCCTTGATGT
>DAIRWC010000180.1:0-4120 GCA_036802505.1 Solirubrobacterales bacterium | reverse complement strand
AGATCCCAAAGCTGCCCCGACCGCGTCGCGCTGATCGCCGACGGGGCCGAGGTCACCTACGCCGAGCTCGAGGCGGAGGCGACCTGGGTCGCGCGGCGGCTTGAGGCGCACGGCGTCCGGCGCGGCTCGACCGCGGCATTGACGATGGAGCCGCGCCGCGAGCAGGTCGTCCTCGTCCACGCGCTGATGAAGGTCGGGGCCGTGCTGCTGCCGCTCAGCCCGCGCCTGACCGCGGCCGAGCGCGCCGCGGTGATCGATGCCGAGGAGCCGACCGTCGACCTCAGCGACCCCGGCGAGCTGACCCAGACCGAGGCCGACCTGCCGCTGCTCGGCGAGCACGACATGGACGCGCCCTGCTGCCGGGTGTTGACCAGCGGCAGCACCGGCACGCCCGACCCGGTCGAGCTGACCTACGGCAACTTCCTCTGGAGCGCGGTCGGCTCCGGCTTCAACATCGGCGTCGAGCCGACCGATCGCTGGCTCTGCTGCCTGCCGCTCAGCCACATCTCCGGGCTCAGCATCGCGATGCGGTCGGTGATCTACGGCACCACCGCCATCCTGCACGACGGCTTCGACGTCGACCGAGTGGCCGCGGCGCTGCAGGACGACCAGATCACGGTCGTCTCCCTGGTGACGACGATGCTGACCCGGCTGCTCGAGGCCGGCGCCGACCTCTCCGGCCCACGCGCGATCCTGATCGGCGGCGGCCCGGTCCCCGAGGAGCCGCTCGAAGAGGCCGTCGCCCGCGGCGCCACCGTCGTCCAGACCTACGGCCTGACCGAGGCCTGCTCACAGGTCACGACGCTCTCCCCGGCGGAAGCACAGCGCAAGCTCGGCTCGGCCGGGAGGCCTTTGCTGACCACCCACCTGCGGATCCGCGACGGCGAGATCCTCGTCCAAGGGCCGACCGTGGCGCCGAGCCGGGTCGACTCCGACGGCTGGCTGCACACCGGCGACCTCGGTCGAATCGACGAGGAGGGCTTCCTCTACGTCGAAGACCGGATCGACGACATGATCGTCAGCGGTGGCGAGAGCGTCGTCCCGGCCGAAGTAGAGCAGGTGCTGCTGCGCCACCCGGAGGTCGCCGACGCGGCGGTGGTCGGCCGCGAGGACCCCGAGTGGCAGCAGGCGGTGACCGCTGTGGTCGTCCTGCGGGACGGCTCGGCGACGACCCCCGACGAGCTGCGCCGCCACTGCGCCGAGTCGCTCGCGGGGTTCAAGGTGCCGAAGCGGGTCGAGCTGGCCGCGGCGCTGCCGCGCACGCCCTCGGGCAAGCTGCTGCGGCGCGCCCTTCGCTAGCCTCACCGCTCATGAAAACCGACGACATCTTCTACGACAAGGACGCCGACCTCTCGAAGCTCGAGGGGAAGACCGTCGCCATCCTCGGCTACGGCTCCCAGGGCCACGCCCACGCGCTGAACCTGAAGGACTCCGGCGTCGACGTCGTCGTCGGTCTGCGTCCCGACTCCTCCAGCCGCGCCAAGGCCGAAGGCGCCGGACTCGAGGTGCTCGGCATCGCCGACGCGGCAAGCCGCGGCGACCTCGTCATGGTTCTGCTGCCCGACGAGAAACAGGCCGAGGTCTGGGAGTCGGAGATCTCCGATGGGATCGCCCCCGGCAACCTGCTCCTCTTCGCCCACGGCTTTGCGGTCCACTTCGAGCAGATCGTCCCCCCGCCGGGCGTCGACATCGGCATGGTCGCCCCCAAGGGCCCCGGCCACCTGGTGCGCCGCCAGTACGAGGAAGGCCACGGCGTGCCCTGTCTGATGGCCGTCCACCAGGACGCGACCGGGAACGCCCACGACCTCGTCCTTGCCTACGCGGCGGGAATCGGCGGTGGCCGCGCGGCGATCATCGAGACGACCTTCAAGGACGAGTGCGAGACCGATCTCTTCGGCGAGCAGGCCGTCCTCTGCGGCGGTGCCTCCGAGCTGGTCCGCGCCGGCTACGAGACCCTGGTCGAGGCCGGCTACGACCCGCGCCTCGCCTACTTCGAGTGCCTGCACGAGCTCAAGCTGATCGCCGACCTGATGTACGAGAAGGGGATCCAGGGCATGCGCTACTCGATCTCCAACACCGCCGAGTACGGCGACATGACCCGTGGCAAACGCGTGATCGGCGAGGAGTCGCGCGCGGCGATGAAGCAGATCCTCGGCGAGATCCAGTCGGGCGAGTTCGCCAAGGAGTGGATCGCCGAGAACCGCGCCGGCGGCGAGAATCTCGCCCGCATGCGCGAGGAGGGCGCCGCCCACGAAGTAGAGGAGGTCGGCGGCGAGCTGCGCGACATGATGCCCTGGATCGAGACCGAGTTCTGAGCTTTCGGTGTGAGGCCCGGGAGGCCCGCGAGCGCTTCAGCTCTCGAGATTCCAGCTCACGGAGCGCTTCAGTCACTTCAGCTTTTGCGGAGGCGAACTGCCCGTTCAGAGAGAGCTTGCGTGGGGAGGAGCCCGGTTGTCCTCGGGGCGAATGTGGCCGAAGGCCGCGATATGCAATCTGTCTCCTGCGCGGCAGAGCCGCGCATCAACACCGTCGCTAAGCCCCGAAGGGGCGTGCGACCTAAATTCGCCCCGAGGACAACCGGGCTCCTCCTTAGCTGAGGGCTAGGCGCCAGGAGGGGCGTCGTCGCCGAAGCGGCTCTGCTCGCCCGGCGGCAGCTTGCCGTCGCGGCCGACGTAGCCGTCTTTACCGCCGACGACCACGTAGGCGGCATCCTCGGAGTCGCTCAGGTTGCGGATCTTGCGGATCGTTGGGGCGTCGACGCGAGCCAGGCCGCCCGGTCCGAGCTCGTGGCTGGTGCCGTCGCCGAACTCGATCGCGATGTGGCCGCTGTGGACGAAGTACAGCTCCTCCTGCTCGTCGTGCAGGTGGCGGCCGGTCTCGTAGGAGGGTGGGATGACGATCGCGTTGACGCCGAAGGCGGTCACGTCGAGGCCCTTGCGGATCTTGCGAAAGCCGTACCCCTCGCCGAGGTCGTCGAGGTTGGCGACCGCGTAGCCGTCGCCCTCCGTCACTCCCTGTCGATCGCTCTCCGACACGGCCGGGATCGTATGCCAAGCGCGTCGCCGAGGTCCACCCGCGCGGGTCAATAACCTTGGCCTCCGATGCCCACCTCGACCTCAGTCCAGATCCCCGCGGAGCTCAAGCCCGCCGACGGCCGCTTCGGCTGCGGGCCCTCGAAGGTTCGCCCCGAGGCACTCGCGGCGCTGGCCGAGCGTGCCGAGCTGATGGGGACCTCACACAGGCAGGCGCCGGTGCGCGACCTCGTCGGCAGTATCCGCTCCGGCCTCGGTGAGCTGTTCAACCTCCCAGACGGCTACGAGGTCGCGCTCGGCAACGGCGGCACCACGGCTTTCTGGGACGCGGCCGCCGTCTGGCTCGTCCGCGACCGCGCCCTTCACCTGACCTACGGCGAGTTCTCGCAGAAGTTCGCCAAGGTGACCGCCGGGGCGCCCTTCCTCGCGGACCCGATCGTGGTCGAGGCCGCGCCCGGCGATGCGCCGGCGCCGGTCGCCGACCCCGGCGCCGATGTGCTCGCCTGGGCGCACAACGAGACCTCTACCGGGGTGATGGTCGAGGTGCGCCGTCCCGAGGGGGCCGACGATGCATTGGTCCTGGTCGACGGCACGTCGGGCGCCGGCGGGCTGCCACTCGACGCCTCCCAGGCAGACGCCTACTACTTCGCCCCGCAGAAGGCCTTTGGCGCCGACGGCGGCCTCTGGCTTGCCGCGCTGAGCCCGGCAGCGATCGAGCGGATCGAGCAGCTCGACGGAATCGAGGGACGCTGGCAGCCCGCCTTCCTCTCGTTGCAGACGGCGGTTGAGAACTCGCGCAAGAACCAGACCTACAACACGCCCGCGCTGGCGACCCTGCTGCTGCTCGCCGACCAGGTCGAGTGGATGCTCGGCAACGGCGGGCTCGAATGGGCCGCGGACCGCTGCGACGCGTCGGCCGCGACGATCTACTCCTGGGCCGACGCCGGACCGCTCACCACCCCGTTCGTCACCGATCCCGCGTTGCGCAGTCACGTCACGGCGACGATCGATTTCGACGAGACCGTGGACGCGGCCGCCCTGGCCACGACGTTCCGGGCCAACGGTATCCTCGATGTCGAGCCCTACCG
>DAIRWC010000179.1:0-4122 GCA_036802505.1 Solirubrobacterales bacterium | reverse complement strand
GCATCTTGCATGCGAGCTGCGTGATGTAACCCTGCTCGGCTGCCTTGATGAGGATCCGCTTCGCGCCCAGCGCCTTCAACTTGGCTGCGGTCGCTCGCCCGCGTTCAGGATTTCGCTCAACCCTCGACATGTACCAACGGTATTCCCCTGAGACCCAAGAGCGTCGGCTCATGCGACATGACTGCGGCGTGAGGGGGGTCCTATGGGTGCTTTCAATGCGGAGGAGCTCCGACGGGCTCCAGATCTCGCCTCTCCTTTCGCGTGGAGGAGGAGCACAGCAGCACTCGAATCACACCTCTAAGCGGTGGAGGGGGACAGCAACTAGCTCTTCGAGGTTGGCTCTTGGGTCTCGGGCTCACCCGACGGTGACCCGTTCTGCATCAATCGCGTTAGCCCAACGAGAAGCGATGGGAGGCCGATGGCTAGTGCAGCCTGAGCGCGGTCCCGGCATAGATCAGGCTGGGGTCCCCGGTGCCGATTCGCCCGGCGTTGAGCTTCCACAGACGCTGGACCTCAGCCGCGATTTCGGCGTTGTCAGCTCCGGCCGGAAGCAGCCCCGCGGCGATCGACCACAGGCACTCGCCGCTGCGAACCGTGTGGACACCGCGGCCGGAGAGGCTGCCGGGCACCTCGCTCGGCTGACTCGGCACCGTTGCCGGTGCCGGCGATTCCGGAGCCGGGGCTTCTTCGACCGGGGGAGCAGGCGCCGGTGCTTCGGTGGCCGGCTGACCGGCGCTTTCTGAGTGTTGGTCATTCGGGGCGGCCGAGGAACTCGGCGGCGGCGCCGTCAGCGCGTCGCCTTCGACCGGCGCCGTGCTCGAGGGCGGAGCCGATTCGTAGCTCGGTCCGTATTCCGGACCGGGTGGCGCAGCGGCGACAGGCGGCGCGGCTTCGGTCGCTTCAGGCGACGCGTTAACTGGTGGAGGAGGCGGTTCGGATTCCTGCGCGGGTTCGGATTCGAGCGGAGCTTCTTCTTCGCCTGCGCCGCCGGAGGGAAGGGAGCCCGGTAGCTGTTCCAGCACCGATTCTTCTCCGCCCGATTCGAGTTCGGCTTCTTCTTCGAGGCCAGGGAGGACCCCGGGCGGCGCCGATCCTTCCTGTTCGCTGTCGGCTTCGCCCGCGAAGGCGATGCCCGGCGCGACGGTGCCGAAGACGAGGACCGCGCTAAGGACCGTGGCCAGTGCCCGGATCCCGAGGGTCGCCCGCGAGCGGCGGTTTGAGCGAGATACGAACTTCAGGAACTCATGTAGCCAGGGCATCGCACTCCTCCTCTTGCGTTCATGGATCTCAGTTCAGTGGGGGCGCCACACAGCGGTAGGACTTTGCTCCGGCGCCGATGTCAGGGGTGAGGCCGACCGCGCCATTGCTTTCGGTGATGTAGAGATCGTTGACCCGACCGGGTTCGCTGGTCGAAGCCGACACTTCGCTCGTCAGCTCGCCACCTGCAGCGAGCTGGATCCCTTGATGCTCCAGGGCCTCCATCAGCTCGCCGTGGGTGGGGAGCCGCCTCCCCGCCGCCGCTTGGTCGTCAGTCCTGCCGCACGCGTAGACAGCGGTTCCGTAGGCGACGGGCGGGTGGGCCGTGATTTCGATGCAGACGCCCGCTGCCGGGATCGTTCCCTGCGGACAGCGGACCAGGAATCGTTCGGCGGGGTAGCCGCCGAGGCGAGCCGCATTTTGGGCGCGCGGCACCGCGCTCAGATTCGACTCCTTGATCTGGCGGCGCCCGAGCGAGTTCCGCTTGATGTTCTGGCCGGTGATCGTGTGCTTCTGGATGTCCCGGCCGGAGATCTTCAGAGCCGCATAGGAGCTGCCGCCGAGCGCGACGAAAAGCGCCAGCGTGGCGACGACGTTGGCATAGGTGAGGCGGGGACGCGGAACCTTCAACATGCCGATTCCTCCTTGGGCTCGCTGATCTTGGCTATCCCGTGAAGCATGGCTGTCCTCTCACCGTCACCGCAAGTACCGGGCTGTGCCCGGGCTCCAGCGGATAGCTGGCCTCGCCCGGAAGCCGGGCACGGAAGCGGAAGTGCTGCACGCCACAGGTCCGCTTGAAGGGATAGGAAATGCGCCAGGTCCCGTCGGGCTTGCTGCGGATCGTTCGGAACGTCGACCATTCTTCTGAGAGGCGCACCTGCAGCTCGATCAGCTTCCCCGCCGCCGGCAGCGGCCTGCCCTGGACGCGACCCTCGAAAATGACGGATTGCCCGTTCAGGACGTGCGAACGGTTGACCGCGAAGGTGGAGCGCCCAGAGACCAGCAGCGAAACCTTGTCTTCAGCGGGCAGCCGGGTTGAGGTGCCCGGGTAGGCGAAGCGCAGGGCCTGCGAGGCGTGGGCGTCGACGGCATAGGCGAAGTGACCGTTGGCGCCGGTGGTCAACGTGTCGACGAGTGCTTCTTCGCCTTCGGGCTCGTGTGAGTAGACCTGGACCGGCGCGCCAGCAACCGGGTTCCCGGCACGGTCGACCACGGTGCCGGCGAAGCGCACATGGCTGCCAAATACGACCTTAGCCTTCGGCGCCAACACCGTGACCTTCCGGGTCCCCTGATGGTCTTTGCCGTGAGCCTTCCGCCCCACGCGCTTCTTCTCGATCACGCCAGCGCGCACGGAAGAGGCGATGCGAAGCGGCAGCTTGACCTTCATCGGCTGCCCGTCGAGGCGCTGGCCCGTGCTCGCCAGGTTGCCGGCCTGGTCGTGGGCGGTGGCGCGCAGTTCGTATTCGCCGCTCGGCAACGCCGCGTCGTCAACCCGGGTAACGAGGTGGCTGTTTTCCTGGGCGGTGGGAAGCGCCTGCCAGGTTCCGGAGCCGGCCCGGCTGATCTCGATTTCGCCGCCGCCGAGCCCCGAGATCGGATCGGTGACCTGGACCGACACCCGGGTCGGGTCGGCGGCTGAGATGTCTTCGAAGCCGAGCTTCGGTGGTTCGGGGTCGAAGCGCAGCTTGACCGGCAGCGAGGCATTGTCGGGCTGCTGGTTGCCGGCGGCATCTTCTCGCCAAAGCCGCAGTTCCCATTCACCTGGAGCCGGCACGGCCAGGCCGTCGAGGCGCGAGATCGAAGAACCGCCGCGAGTGTCGTTGACGCATTCGCCGGTGCCGGCGCGGCAGACGCGGTAGCGCGCTGCGGTGATCGGTGCCCGGTCGGGTTCGGGGACATTCGCCCATGCCGCTGCGAAGTTGTTGGTGTTTCGCCAGCCTTCGCCGCCTTCGATGCCGACTTGGGTCGTCCCGGGCGCGGTGTTGTCGATCTTGGCCACAACCGTCGCCGAGTCGGCCGTATTTCCGGCGGCATCCTGTGCTTGAACCTGCAGTAGCTGAGTGCCTTCTTGGGCTCGCTCGGCTTCGACTTCGATATGACCGGCGCCGTTGGGACAGGGAATCCTCTGCGAGTAGTCACAGACACGGCTGGTGTCTGCTTTTCCGGGCAAATTGGCCGACGCACCCTTGACGCCAACGTTGTCGGAGGCTTCGTAGTTGAGGCCCTGCAAGCCGCCGACCCATTCGCCTCGAGCCAGCGGCGTGTCGGGGAGGATCGCCACCGACGGGCCCGTGTTGTCGACCACCGTTGCTTCAGCGGTGAAGGTCTGCATGTAATTGAGCCCACGCCCCGAGCAGTACTGAGCCGAAGGCGCGCCCACGCAAACGACTCGCTGCACGACCTTGGTCGCCCCGCCGAGATCGAATGCCCGCGGCCGAGGCCAGCTCGACGCCTGCGCCCCGCCGGAGCCCGGGCAGCCTTTGTTGGCGCGCACGTTCTTGATCGTGGCGTCTGAGCCGTCGGTCCGCACCCCATACATCTGCAGCGCGTAGCGGCAGTCGCGTCGCTCTGCGTGACCGGACCAGCGAAACCGCGAAATCACGGTTCCGGGCGGGGCGTTGAGCACGAAGGCCGACTGCGCGCCGTGGGCGACGTGAGCGGTGGTGACGACATTCGCGGTGACAAGCCCACGCAGGCCGGGTCCGAGCGGGTTGCAGGCCCGCCGCCAGCGCATGCCGCGGGTGGCGAGGTTTTCGAAGGCGCCGCTGGCGAATTCCCCGGCGTCGGCCTGGCAGGCCCGCAGGTTTACAAGCCGCTGCGCCTGTTCGTGTTCCGGGTCCCCGGCGGGCGGGAGACGCAGGATCC
>DAIRWC010000178.1:0-4126 GCA_036802505.1 Solirubrobacterales bacterium | reverse complement strand
GCTGCAAGGGTGCGCTGACCTTTACCGCCACGGCCATCTCCTGGAACGGCGAGAGCACGTCCGCTCAGGCGACGAACAGAGACTCCGAAGGCCACCCCGCCGTCCAGGAAGAATGCGCGACGCTCGCCTTCTCTCCCACGCCCCGGGGCTTTCTCACCGACACCAAGGCCTCCTCGTCCTCGGGGTTCAATTTCGGCCTCAACGTCGAATACCGGACCCTCATCCTGCCCAAGCAGATAACGCCATCCCAGACGAAGACCGTGCAGCTGACGCTGCCGCAGGGCGTCACGGTCAACCCCTCGGTCGGCGCCGGCCTCGGCATCTGCACCCCCGATCAGTATGCGTCCGAGACCGACCAGTGGTCCGCTTCCTCCGGCTGCCCGTCCACCTCCAAGCTCGGTGACATCCGCCTGCATTCGCCGCTCTATCCCGAATGGATCGACGGCGGCATCTACCTCGCCCAAACCGACGACCCGACCACCACGACGCCGGGCGCGGAGAACCCCTTCGACTCGCTGATCGCGATCTACCTGGTTGCGAAGTCACCCGAACGCGGCATCCTCGTCAAGGTCCCCGGTCAAATCAAGCCCGACCTAGCAACGGGGGACATCTCTGCGATCTTCGAAGGGCTGCCCGAATTCCCCTACACCAACCTCGAAGTCAACTTCCGCTCCGGCCAGCGCGCGCCGCTGATCACGCCGCCCAATTGCGGCACCGCGACCACCAAGATGGTGCTCTCGCCTTGGTCCGCGGGGACGAAACCGATTATCGAAAACAGCTACTCCCCGATCAAAACCGGGGTCGAAGGCGGGCCATGCCCCTCCGGCACGCCGCCCTTCTCCCCCGAAGCGATCGCCGGCGGGGTCAACTCCAACGTCAACTCATACACGCCCTATTACGTGCACCTCAAACGCAAGGACACCGAACAGGAGATCACCTCCTACTCGCTCGACCTGCCCAAGGGGATCACCGGCAAGATCGCCGGCGTTCCTCTCTGCTCCGACGCGGCGATCGACGCGGCAAGAAACAACCGCGGCTTTGCCGAGGCCGCGAACCCATCGTGCTCGCCGGCCTCCCAGGTCGGCCGCGTGCTGACCGGTTATGGCGTCGGCTCCGCGCTGACCTACGCCGAAGGCAAGGTTTACATGGCGGGGCCGTACCACGGCGCGCCGTTGTCTTTGGTCACGATCAACCCCGCGACCGTCGGCCCATTCGATCTCGGCACGATCGTCGTCCGCTCGGCGTTTGTCGTCGACCCGCTGACCGCACAGCTGAAGATCGACTCGCAGGCCTCGGATCGCATCCCGCACATCATCGACGGCATTCCGCTGCACCTCCGGGAGGTGCGCGTGTACGTCGACCGGCACGAATTCACCCACAACCCATCGAGCTGCGAACCCTCGAATCTGGTCTCGACCCTGACCGGATCGGGCGCCAACTTCGCCGACCCGGGCGATGACTCGACCGCGACGATCGAAAAGCACTTCCAGCTGCTCAACTGCCTGAATCTCGGTTTCAAACCCCACCTCGGCCTAGTCCTGCGGGGGGCAGCCCGCCGCGGCGGCTTCCCGGCGCTCACGGCGATCTTCACCGCCCGGGGAGCCCAGGACTCGAACCTCAAACGGATCGAGGTCGACATGCCGCACCAGCTGTTCCTGGCTCAAAACCACATCCGCAAGGTCTGTACCCGCGTGCAGTTCGCCGCTGACGAATGTCCCAAGCGGTCGATATACGGGAAGGCCGCCGCTTTCACGCCACTGCTCGACGAACCGTTGCGCGGCAACGTCTATCTGCGCTCCTCCAACCACAAACTGCCCGACCTGGTCACGCAGCTCCACTCCGGGGCGATCGAGATCGATCTGGAGGGGCGCATCGGACCGTCGAAGAAGGGCGGCATCCAGGCATTCTTCGACAACCTGCCCGATGCTCCGATCGAACGCTTCGTGATGAAGCTCGGCGGCGGCAAGCACGGCCTGCTGACCAACTCGGTCAACATCTGCCTCTCGCCGCCGGCGGCCGAAATCAAATCGGTGGCCCAGAACAACCGCGGCGCTATCTTCCGCTCGCTTCTGCACAGCCGAAGCTGTGGTCAGAAGCACAAGAAGCAGGGCCATTCGAAGAAGGCGAAGCGGGCATCGTTGTCCGCGGCCAGGGGGACTGAGCAATGAGGCAAAGACTGCTTGTATTGGTTCTGGCGCTAGGGGCGCTCGCGGTCGCCCCGACCGCCGCTTCGGCCGCGGGGGAGCCGCCCTACATCCTCACGCCCGAAACCGGCCAAGAATCGACCGAAGTGCCCCCCGACGGGTTTCTCGAAGGGCCCTGTGGCGTCGCCGTGAATGCCGAAGGCCGCTTCTACATTTCCGATTACGGGCACAACGCCGTCGATGCCTTTACGTCCGCGATCGTGTACTCAAAAGCGCAACTCGTGGGCGCTGTCGTCAGTGGCCCCTGCGGGCTCGCGACCGACTCGGCCGATCGTCTCTACGTGAACAGGCTCCACGGCGCCGTGCAGCGTTTCAATTCAATTTCCGGTGCAGGGCGGATCACTCTGGATGCGGGGCCTGCCACGGGAGTGGCGGCGGAAGCTCTCGGTGAAGATGTCTTCGTCGACGATCGGACCCACATCTCCGTCTACGGGGCCAGCGGGGCGCCGGTGGAAGTCGCCGGGCAGCCGCTGCAGATCGGCAACGGCTCGCTCCAAGAAGGCTATGGAGTGGCCGTGTCAGGCTACGCGGGGACGAAAGGCTATGTCTACGTCGCCGACGCGGCAACCCACACCGTCAAGGTCTACAACCCCGCGACCTCGACGACAATCCCGGTGGAAGAAATCGATCCGGGCTTTACCTCGCTGCGCGACTCGGCGCTCGCGGTCGACAACGTGACGGGCGAGATCTACGTCACCGACGATCTGCATCCCGAGCTCACCGAAATGCCCGAAGCGGCCGTGCAGGTATTTGTAGCCAACGGCAACTACGAGGGCCGGCTGAGATACAACGTCCTCAATGCTCGGCCGGCGGGACTTGCCGTCGACAACTCGGGTGGCGTCAGCCAGGGCCGCGTCTATGTTACTTCTGGGACGACCGAACACTCCAGCGTTATGATCTACCAACAGGGCTCGGCAGGCTCCGAAGGGTTCCCTGCGCCGCAGCCCGCGGAACCGCTGCCGCCGGCCCAGGGTTCCGAAGCGCCACTGCCCGAACCGCCCCCGTCGGCGACCTGCGAGGGCGATTCGTGCCAGCAGCTTCCTAGCGAACCGACGGACCCGACGCTGACCACTTTGCTGGAGGGTTCGGCCGACCCGCCGGTCACCTTCTTCAACACCAACCGGCTGCCCCACTACGCGACCTTCCGCGGCCACCAACGTCGCGGGGCGCACCGCAAGGGCAAGGGTCGCAACGGCAAGCGGGGTCACCGCGCAACAAAGCGCAGCCGCAGTAGCGCGACTGCCAGCGAAGCGTCGATCGTGCAGCGCGGCAACCTGCAGCTCAAGGTCAGCGGCGCGATCTCACCGACGCGACTACCGCGCAAAGGCACGGTCCCGGTAGGGGTCACGGTTGCCGGGGAGATCTCGACCACCGATGAAAGCCCCCCGCCGTCGTTGCGCCAGATCGAAATCGACCTGAACCGCCACGGGAGTCTTGAAACCGCCGGCCTGCCGCGTTGCCGGGTTGCGGAAATTCATCCCGCCTCCACCGCCAGGGCGCTCGATAACTGCCGCCCCGCGCTCGTCGGCACGGGCTTCTTCTCGGTCGACGTGGTGCTGGCCGGCCAGGAACCGTACCCGACCAAGGGCCGCCTTCTGCTCTTCAACGGGACCTACAACCACCACCACGCCCTGCTCGGCCAGATCTACTCCGCCCACCCCTTCTCCACCTCTTTCGTGATTCCGTTCCTGATCCATAAGAAGAAGAAGGGCCGCTTCGGGGTGATCCTGAGCGCAAAGCTCCCCCAGGCGCTGATCAGCTGGGGGAGAGTCACCGGCCTCGAAATGAAGATGCGTCGCGTTTACGGCTACCGTGGCGAACGGAGGAGCTTCATCAGTGCCGGCTGCCCGGCGCCCAAAGGCTTCCCGGGGGCCCTGTTTATCCTTGCGCGCACCAGCTTTCGCTTCGAGGGCACCGAGCTG
>DAIRWC010000177.1:0-4130 GCA_036802505.1 Solirubrobacterales bacterium | reverse complement strand
CCCGCCATGGTGGCCGACTGGAGCGCCAGCATCATCCGCGATCCGCGCCGACTTACCTCGACGCGGAGGCCGCGACCACGATCGTCCCCGCGATCGCGACCACGACAACGGCCGCCGCGACCCCCACCCCGAGGCAGAGCAGGGTCCAGGGCGAGCGCCGGGTTGCCGAGACCGAGGTCATCGCATGCCCCGTTTGCGCCGCTTGCGTTTTGCCGGCGGAGCGGGCTCGCTGTCAGGTCGATGCGAGCCGGGGCGCGCCCGACCCCGCTCGCGGTCGCGCTTCAACTCGGCGCCGAGACCGCCGTCGGACTCGGGTGCCGGCTGGCGCTGGCCGGGTCGGGGCACGGGACGTGCGGGCTCCAGGCGCTGGGTGGCCTTTCCGCTCGAGGGCGGCTGCTCGCCTTTGTCTTTTCGCGACGACCGCTGTGGTGCTGGCGCTGGCGCAGCCCCTCGCGCCTTCTTCTTGACTCTCGGCGCGCCCGCCTTTGGAGCCTCGCTACCGGTCGGGACCTCGCCGGCCTGGAGCGTCGAAGCCGGTCGCTGCGTCGGCGCTTTGGCATCCACTGCGGCCGAGCCCCGACCCGAGCGCGGCGAGTCCTGCGGTTTCCGGGCGGGCTCGGCGGCCGGGGTCGCCGGGCGCTCGGTGGGGCCGGGGCGGTCCATGCCGGGGGCGCCTTTGCCCACGGGGGCGCTGTAGCTGGTGCCGAGCCGGGGCGCCGGAGCGCCGGGGCCCATCGGCGCCTTGCCGCCACCGCCGAAGCGTCCTCCTCCGACCGCACCGGCCAGTCGGCTCGAGGCCGTGCGGCCCGAGCGCCGCAGGCTGCGCAGCGGGCGGCCGACCGTGCGGGCCCCGGCGTAGAGAGCGAGGACTCGCATGCTGCCGTCGCGCCCGGGAGTCCCCGGCCCGGTCGCAATTCCGATCAAGCTCTCCGCGAGCGACTTCCGCTGCAGGAAGACCGCCCAGAAGAAGAGAGTCTGCAGCCCGAAGGACATCAGCCAGCCGAGCTGGGCCGTGGCGCTGACGAGGGCGCCGTTGACTGCCAACAGGGTCGCCAGGATCAGCGAGTAGGCCGCCTTGCGGAGCAGGTAGCCGGCGAGCTTCTCCAGCCAGCCTTTGAAGAAGGCATGGCCGCGACCGGGGATCGCCGCCGCGACCAGAGCGACCGGCGCGAAGGCCAGCAGCAGGAGCAGCAAGACCTGGGCGAGGATGATCCCGACCGAGAGCGAGCCGAGCAGAAGAAAGGCGCCGAGCTCGCCTCCGAAGACGACGATCGCGATCAGCAGGCGCTGGTACTGACCTCCCTCCTCCATCGCGTCGGTCGCCGGCTTGTCGGCGACGCCGAGGCGGTAGCCGGCCTTTTCGGAGTCGGCGTCGGGCAGCTTGGAGGAGTCGCCGTGGTCGAGCGCGTCGTACTCGTCGTCGCGTTCGTCGGTGCCGAGACCGAAGCGCAGGAAGTGCGAGGCGTACTTGTTGGCGTTGTTGACGCAGACCTTGCCGTCGGCGGTGACCTCGGTCCCGCTCTGCAGCCGGCGGGCCAGCTGGGCGTCGCGGCTGGGGCTCTGGGAGAGCGGCCGCACCGCGATCGAGTCGGGATCGGAATCGTCGTCTCCCGTGCCGGTTACGGCGCAGTGTTCGAGGCCGCCGAAGTTGAGGACGACCCAGGGCTTGTAGACGAGGAGTTCGAAGAGCTGGTTAGCGGCGTCGTCCTTGGCCTTGGTGCCGCCGGAGGGGTCTCCGTGGTCAGAGATCGAGAGGAACGCCTCCGACATCTGGTTCGTCCACTTCGAGGCGCTGCCGATCGTCGTGCCCGGCTGGGCGACGAAGAAGAGGGCGAGGACGACGTAGATCAGGGAGAGCGCCAGCGCCCCGGCGGTCTCCGAGTAGCGCCGCTGCACCAGCGCCTTCCACATCGCCCAGATGCCGACGACGGAGATCGTCAACGCCAGCCAAGGCGCCCCGAAGACGTTGGCGTAGATCGAGCGGATCGCCTGGGAGACCGGCGCCAGTGCCCCGGCGCCGCCGGTCGCCTGCGAGCCGTTTACGAGGTCGAGGCTGAAGGCGAAGCTGAAGAGCGAGATCAGCGCGTTCGCCAGGAAGCTCGTCAGCACCCAGAGGATCGAGGTCAGGAAGTAGGCGATCATCGGCGGCACGCCGCTGACGTCGACGCCGCCCGTCAGCGAGGCGCTGACCGCGTCGAAGTGCTGATCGAGGGTGTAGTGGTCGAGCGGGTAGCGCCCGAAGAGGCCACCCGCGCCGAGCGGCGAGGCCGGGGCCACATTCCCCCAGATGTCGCTGGCCGCGGAGGCGAGCGGGTGCGCGACCAAGACGATCAGCCCGGCCAGCCCGAGCACCACGGTGAGCTGACGCGCTCGCCGCCTCATGCCGGCACCCCGCCGGGGGTGTTGTCGAGCGCGGCGAGCAGCTCGTCGAAGACGAGGTCGAACTGGACCTCGCCGACGCGGCCGTCGAGATCACGCATCAGGCAGAGGCCCTGGCGGTATTCGGTCAGGCGCGAGCGCAGGGCCGCGTCCTCGGGATCGAGATCCACCATGCGCAACGCCCGTTCGGCCTCGGGGATCGAGTCCTGGCCGAAGAGGAAGTAGACCCCGACCAGCTCGGAGAGATCCCCGAGATCGGCGAGCCGCTGGGTTGCCAGCAGGATCGTCGTGTTCATCGAGCGGCCAAGCCGCACCAGGCGGTTCAGCAGCAACCGGCCCTGGGTGGAGGCCAGCAGAAACCACGCCTCGTCCAACAGCACGATCTTGTGTCGAGATCGGTCGTGGCTGACGAGGCGCAGAGCTTTTGCCGCGACCAGGGAGAGCGTCGCGACGGAGACGCGCTCGGCGCGGGTGTAGGTCTCGCGGGAGGCGCCAGGGTCCGGCAGCGAGAGGCCCGGCGTGCGGATCGTGATCACCGAGGTTGAGGGCACCTCGGGGTCGGCGCCGGCCGCATCTCCGTCGGAGAAGCCCAGGCGCGCGAGGCCGAAGTCCGAGAGGACGTCGAGCGCCTCGGCGGCGTCATGGCCGGCATCGGCGTCGCCCTCGCGCAGCCGAGAGACAACGGAGCGCAGGCTTTCCTCGCCTGCCCGCACCGCGTCGCGGACCGCGCGGTCGATCGCGTTCTCCCAGGCCGGCGGAGGATCGCGCAGCAGCTCGAGCAGGTAGCTGGAGGCCAGCTCCTCGCGCAGCTCTGGCAACCCGATCTGAAGCGGATCGAGTTTGCCCCGGTGGCGTGGGTCTCCGGAGAGCTCCAGAACCTCGACCTGGCCCGCGAGCTCCGGGACGCCCTCCAGGTTGTGGTCGGGCTTGGGGTCGAAGGTGACGACGAGGGAGCCCCGGCGCTGAGCGCCGTAGGCGATCGCCTCGCCGGCCAGGGTCTTGCCGGAGCCGAGCGTGCCGGCGAGCAGGACCCCCGAGGGACGGGCGGTGCGCGGAGCCTCGGTCGGGTCGTAGCGCACCGGTCGACCGGCGACCGCCGGGGCGAAGCCAATGTAGATACCGGCCGGCGATCCGACCTCCGCGCTCGCGGTCGGGACCATCGCGCCGAACTGTTCGACGGTCATCTGCTGGCGGTAGTCGGGCACCGCGCCACCGCCCGGCTGAGGCAGGTGGTCGACGAAGAGCGAGTGCTGCAGGCCGCGCGGGCGGTGCAGGGCGACGTCGCCGAAGTGCTCGCGCAGCGCTCCGACCCGCCGCTCCAGCTCCTCCCGGTCGGCGGCGCCGATCGCGAAGGAGATCGAGGCCCGCAGCATCGGCGGGTGCGCGGAGGACTGCAGGACCGCCTCGTACTCGCGGGCGAGCTCGCGGTCCTCCTCGGCCAGCACGCCCGGGCCGCTGGTCCCCTCGAGCTGCTCGCGGTAGGCGTGCTCGACGTCGAGGATGCGCTTGCGGACCTGGCCGAGGGCCTCGCGATTGCCGACCCACTGCGCGTAGAGGACGGCGTCGACCGGGAAGCCGACCCCTTCGGGTGGGCCGAAGAGGAGCTCGGAGGCGCCGGGGAACTCGGCCTCTTCGGCGAGCGAGCCGGCGCAGAGGAACGCCTGGAAGGACGTCCCCTCTTCGGCTTCGACGACCAGCGAGGGCGGCTCGCTGGGCTCCTCGGTCGCGGGCGCGTTCGCGCAGCGCCAGAG
>DAIRWC010000176.1:0-4155 GCA_036802505.1 Solirubrobacterales bacterium | reverse complement strand
CGTGAGAGCCGCTCCACCGTCCGGCGAGGAACCCAGCGATCGGGGGGACACCCCCTCCGGCGCGACAGGACCCGCGGCTGAGGCCGCATGGTCCTTCACCAAATGGTCCAACCGCTCCAACGTAAGCGCCAGATGCGACCCGCGCTTGCTCTGGGCAACCGCATGAATCTCGTCGACGATCACGGCCTCCGTGCCGGTGAGGATCTCGCGGGCGCCCGAGGAGAGGATCAGGTAGAGCGACTCGGGGGTGGTGATGAGGATGTCGGGCGGCGTTTTGCGCATCGCCCGGCGCTCTTTCTGGCTGGTGTCGCCGGTGCGCAGGCCGACGGAGATGTCGACCCCGATCCCGCGCAGCGGCGCCCGCAGGTTGCGCTCGATGTCGTAGGAGAGCGCCTTCAAAGGCGACACATAAACGATCCGCACCCCACTCCCAAGGGGCCGATGGGCCGATTTCACGCCTATTTCACCGGAAATCGGCCCGTCGGCGGCGGTGCGGGCCAGCTTGTCGATGCCCCAGAGGAAGGCGGCGAGCGTCTTGCCGGAGCCGGTGGGGGCGCAGATCAGCGCGTTGGCGCCGCCCGCAATCGCCTCCCAGCCACCCGTCTGCGCAGGCGTCGGCCCCTCGAAAGAGGCCTCGAACCAGCGCCTGACCGGGGCGCTGAACGGCGCCAGCGGGTCAGTCTTCGCGCTTGCTTTCGGGCGGGTGCTCAACCCACCGATCTTACGCCCGAAAAGAGGTCGACGGGCCTCAAACGTCCTCTATATGGACGTTTGAGGCCCGTCGACGGGGTTTTTACGGGCGGCCGCCGGCGAACCGCACGTACGCGTTCCAGGCCGGCTTTGGCTTGCCTTCGTGGAAGAGGCCGGAACCACCGCAGAAGTTGCACAGACCCGCGTAATCGCTGACTGAGAACCAGAAGACGCGCTGCAGATTCCATTTGCGCTGGTTCGCAGTCAGGATCCGGAAGGCCCCCCTCAATTCCCGCGCCTGGCCGGCGACGCCTTTGGCGAAGCTGTTGTGCGGCTGCGGCGGTTCGGAGCTCCAGCCCAGCTCGGTGATGTAGAGCGCCTTGCCGGCATCGTGGCTTCGCGCCAACGCTCGGCGCACTTCTTCGATCCGCCCGGGCAGGTTCTTGTAGCTGCCCGTGTACGGGTGCAGGGCATAGCCGACGAACTTGGACTTGATGCCCGGGGTGCTCTGGTACATCTGTTCGAGGAAGTCGGAGGCGAAGTAAGCCTGCGGGGGGTTCTTATGGAAGGTCGCCTCGATCGGCCGGGCGAAGAGCCCGGCGAGAACGAGCTTCGCCCCCGGATCGGCCGCTTTGGCCGCGGAGTAGGTGAGGTTGACCAGCTTGCCGTAGTCGGCCGGGTCGGGCTGGGCGACGAAGTACTTGAAGTTGGGCTCGTTCCAGACCTGCCAGGTGCGGAGGGGGCGCCGGGGCAGTTCGGGGTTTTCGCCCCAGAAGGTGCCCTGCGGCCCGTAGCGCAGGATCGCCTGGGTGACGAACTGCTTCCAGCCCGAGCGCTGCTTGCCGTTGCGGACAGGCAGCGTCTTCGGACTGCCGAAGCGACGGTCGACCGGCACCGCCCAGCTCGGCGCGGTGGAGAGGAACGGGAAAACTTCGATCCGGGCCTTGACCGCGGCCGCGATGAACGAGTCGGTGCTCGACCAGTCGTAGCCTCCGCGCCTGGTCGGTTGGATCGACCCCCAGGAGACCGGAACCCGGATGCTGTCGACGCCTCCCCGTTTCAGCCGCTGCAACTGTTCGGCGTTCGGAGCCACCTGCGGCACGACGCCCCAAAAGTTCGCGGGCAACGCCGAGGCCGACGACGCGACGCCCAGCGTGCCGAGCATGGCGATCGCCAAAGAGGCGAGCCAAAGGCGAGCCCGCCGCGGCGGGCCGATCCGTCGCTGGTGCATGTGGCTAGCCCGCCTCGGGCGTTACGGAGGAGTCCGAAGAGCCGGACGGCCCGCCGGAGTCCGGCGCATCGCCGGCAGCGGCGCGGCGTCGTTTGATCATCACATAGGCGATAGAGCCTCCGGCGAGCAGCACGATCGCGATCAAGATCGGCACCAGGGGCGAGGAACCGCCGCTGGAGGAGCCCGGTTCGGCGCTGCTGGCCATGTTCTTACCGGTCCCAGGCGAGCCTTCCTGGCCGTTGCCTTGGCTACTCTGGCCGTTGCCGGTGGCGTTCGAAGCGCCCGGCTTTCCGGATGAGCCATTCTTCTGCCCACCAGACCCGTTCCCCGATCCCTTGCCGCCCGACTTGGCGGGCGAGCCGATGCCCTTGGTCGACGACGAGCCGCCGTGCAAGTTCGACTTGGTAGGAGTGCTGCCCCCGGTCGCCGTCGGCGGCGCGCTGGAATATTCATAGCCCGCCGAAGAAGAGGCCTGTGCGAGCATCGGCAAGCAGCAAAATGCGAGCAGAGCAAGCGTTGACAGAGCGAGTATCGAGCGGCCCCGGGCGGGAGCCGAAAATTGGCGCGTCCCAAACATGGCGCGGTAGGTTAGAGCAAAGCTCGGCGTTACTTGCGCCGGTCGCCCTGATCGTCGGCCTGGCGCTCGCCGGAGGCGGCTTCGATGTCGGCGATCGGCACATCGCCGGCCTTGTGGCATGGCTGGTCGTCGTCGCGCTGATCCTGCTCGGCTTCGCCTCGCGCGCGGCGCTGGCCCGGCCGTTCTACTGGGCGACGGGGCTGATCCTCGGCTTTTCCCTGCTGTCTGCAATGTCATCCCTCTGGTCGGGTTCAGTGGAGTTGAGCGTGATCGAGGCGGACCGTGGCCTGGTCTACCTGGGCTTCTTCCTAGCAGCCTTCCTGATCGCCCAAACCGACCAAAGGCGTCAACGTTTCGCTGAAGGCCTGGCAATTTCTCTCGCGCTCGTCGCCCTGCTCGCGCTGGCGAGCCGCCTGCTGCCCCACATGCTGACGGTCGACGCCTCGTTCGACACCACCGCGCGCCTTGCCTATCCGCTCGGCTACTGGAACGCCGACGGGGCTGCATTCGGGATCGCGGCCGCCCTGCTGCTCTGGACGAGTCGCCACGCCGCCTGGACCGGCCTGCGCCGGCTCTCCGTGGCGCTGCTGCCGGCGGTGCTGCTCGCCCTCTACCTCACCTACTCGCGCGGAGGCCTGCTGACGCTCGCGATCGCCATCGTCGCCACGCTGGCGCTCTCCAGGGACCGGCTCTGGCTCTTCGCCACGCTGGCGATCGGCGCGCTCGGCGCGCTGCCCGCGGTCCTCGCCGTGCAGGCAAGGCGCAGCCTCGCCGACAACATCGCCAACCAGGCAGCGGTGAACCAGGGACTGACGGTCCTGCTGATCCTCCTCGCGGGCACCGCGGTCGCCCTGGCCCTGTTCGCGGCGCTGCGCTGGACCGAGCGGCGCGAAGGGCGGCTGACCGGTCGCGCTTTGGAGCTCTCGCGCAATCCCACCCTGCTGCGCGGCGTCGCCGCGGTCGCCGCGGTTGTCGCGATCGGAGTCACGATCGCGATCGGCGGCCGCTCCTGGGACCAGTTCTCGAGCTCCGACGTTCAGTTCCCCAACCAGCCCGAGCAGCATTTCTCGCAGTTCAGCGGCGCCGGTCGCCACGACTTCTACCGCGTCGCGATCGACACCTTCGGGGAAAAGCCCCTGCTCGGAAGCGGTGCCGGCACCTACCAATTCGTCTGGAACGAGAAACGCTCGATCGCCATGCCCGTGCACAATGCCCACTCGCTCTACCTCGAGTCCTTCGCCGAGCTGGGCGTAGTCGGCGGCCTGCTCGTCCTGGCGCTCGTCGGCGTGCTGCTCTGGACCGGGTTCGCCGCCTGGCGGGCGGCGCCGCATCCTCAGCGAGAGCGCTACGCGGCGCTCTTCGCCGCGACGCTCGCCTTCGCCGTCAGCGCCGGGCTCGACTGGTTCTGGGAACTGCCCGGGCTCGGCGCCGTCTTCTTCCTCGCTTCGGGCGTGCTCGTGGCGGCGCGGTGCTCGCAGCTGTCCGCCGCACCGGATCCGGCTCTCGTCGCCCGTGGCGAAGAGCGGCGCTTCGGCCTCGCCGTGGCCGGCCTGGCGATCGCCTGGATCGCCGCGGTCGCGCTGATCGGCCCGTTGCTGGTCGACCGCGAGATCAATGCCAGCCAGAGCGCCGCCGCCGATGGCGACCTGACCAGCGC
>DAIRWC010000175.1:3892-4176 GCA_036802505.1 Solirubrobacterales bacterium | reverse complement strand
GATCTGGTCCGCGGCGAGGGCCACGAGCCGGTCGTGCCGCCGGTGCTGGTCCGCGAGGAGGCCCTCTACGGGACCGGCTTCCTGCCCGGCGACCGCGACCAGATCTACGAAGTGCCCAAGGACGAGCTCTTCCTGGTCGGCACCTCCGAGGTCGCCCTGGCCGGACTGCACGCCGACGAGATCCTCGCCGCCGAGCGGCTGCCGCTGCGCTATGCCGGTTTCTCGCCCTGCTTTCGCCGCGAGGCCGGCGCCGCCGGTCGCGACACGCGCGGCATCTTCCGTGT
>DAIRWC010000175.1:0-3882 GCA_036802505.1 Solirubrobacterales bacterium | reverse complement strand
TCCACCAGTTCGACAAGGTCGAGATGTTCTCGTTCGTCGATCCCACGGAGTCGGCGGCCGAGCACGAGCGGCTGCTGGCGATCGAGGAGCGCATCCTGGCGGAGCTGGAGATTCCATACCGGGTCGTCAACGTCGCCGCCGGCGATCTTGGTGCGCCGGCCGCGAAGAAGTACGACTGCGAGGCCTGGATCCCGAGTCAGTCGCGCTACCGCGAGCTGACCTCATGCTCGAATACCACGGATTACCAGGCGCGTCGCCTCAATTGTCGGTACCGGTCTGCCGATAACGAAGCGATTCAGGCAGTGCACACCCTCAATGGGACGGCAGTTGCCGTGGGAAGAACGATGATCGCTCTGATTGAGAACGGGCAGGATCGGGAAGGCGGATTCACGCTACCTAATATTTTGCATCCCTACGGCTGCCCTGAGAGGATCGCCCCGCTATGAACGCGAGTGTGAGAGACGCCAAAAGAGTCGTCCTCTGCGACGACCACGAGATCGTCCGCGATGCGATCAAATCGCGCATGGTCAATTCCAACGCGCTGCAGATCGTCGGCGAGGCGTCGAACGGGCGCGACGTGGTCGACGTGGTCAAAGAACTCGAACCCGATGTCCTGATCATCGACGTCGAGCTGCCCAAACGCGACGGGATCGAGGCGACCAAGGAGGTGCTCAAGGTCCGGCCGCGGACCAAGGTGATCATCTTCACGGCGCACGCTCAGCCCGACCTGCTGGCGCTGGCCCTTCGCGCCGGCGCTTCCGGCTACGTACTCAAGTCGGCACCGGCCGAGGACATTGCCCGCGCGGTCAAAGCGGTTACCGGCGGCGGCACCTTCCTCGGCGGCGACTTCGCCGGCGGCAAGCCCTCGGAGGTGGAGAAACTGCTCGACCTCTCGCCCCGCGAGCGCCAGATCCTCGAGCTGCTCGCCGAGGGGCTGCGGGTCAAAGAGATCGCCGAGCGCCTCGGCCTCAGCCCGGCGACCGTGCACACCCATGTGCGCAACGCGATCGCCAAGCTTGAGGTCGACACCCGCACCGAGGCGGTAGCGCTTGCTGTGCGCTTCAGCTACCTCGGCGCCGGCGGCGGCGTTAAATAGGCGCTCAGCTCTTGTCGAGTTCCAGCGCGCAGCCGTTGATGCAGTAGCGCTGGCCGTTCGGTCCCGGTCCGTCGTCGAAGACGTGTCCTAGATGGGCGTCGCAGTGCTTGCAGACGACCTCGGTGCGGCGCATCAGCAGGCTGTTGTCCGGGCGCAGCTCGACGTGCTCGAGGTTGGCCGGCTCGGTGAAGCTGGGCCAGCCGGTGCCCGAGTCGAACTTGGTGTCGGAGGAGAACAGCTCGGTGCCGCAGCACACGCAGCGGTACATCCCCTCGCTCTTCTCGTCGACGTACGGTCCGGTGAAAGCGCGCTCGGTGCCGGCCTTGCGCGTCACCTCGTACTGCTCCGGGGTGAGCTCTTGGCGCCATTGCTCGTCGGTTTTCTCAACCCTCTTGGTGGTCTCCGTCATCTCGCTCCTTTCGCTCTACATCCAGCTTACGCCGCTTGTCTAACGATTCTGTGACGGCGTCGCGGGTCGTCTCGCGAGTGCCCAAATCCCGCCTTTGGCGGGATTGATCTTGTGCCGCTTCGCGGCTGGAATAACTCTGCGGAGCCGCTTCGCGAGGCACTCGCGAGACGACCCACGACGCCGCTTCGCCGAGTGGTTCGTAGGATGCGGCGCCCGTGACCGACGCGTTCTACGAGCGAGATGACGACGGTGGATTCATTGCTTCTGAGCTGACCCGGGGTCCTTGGGATCCTGGGGCTCAGCATGCTGGGCCGCCTTCGGCGCTGCTTGGGCGGGAGATTGAGCGGGTTGCGGGGGGCAAGGGGTTTCAGGTTGCTCGGGTGACCTTTGAGATTCTGCGGCCGGTGCCTATTGGGCCGGTTCGGGTCGAGGCGGAGCTGGTGCGGCCGGGGCGCAGCGTGCAGATGATCGAGGCGACCCTCTCCGGGGAGGCCGGCGAGCTGGTCAAGGCTCGGGCTTGGCGGATCCGCAGCGGTGAGATTGAGATTCCCGATGCTGTGGCCGCCACGCCCGCGCCGCCGCCTGGCCCCGAGACCGGAGACCAACCCGAGTTCTTCGAGACCGCGCAGGCGGTCGGGTACCACACGGCTATGGAATGGCGATCGGTCAAGGGTGGGTTCCGCGAGCCGGGGCCGGCGACGGTCTGGATGCGGATGGGATGCCGGCTCGTCGCCGGGGAGGAGCCGACGCCGCTGCAGCGGACGCTGGTCGCCGCCGACGTCGGCAACGGGATCAGCGCGGTGCTGGATTGGCGTCGCTACCTCTTCATCAACGTCGACCTCAGCGTGCATCTGGAGCGGATGCCCGAGGGCGAGTGGGTCTGTGTCGACGCCGTCACCCTGCCGCAGCGCAGCGGGATCGGCACCGCCGAGTCGGTCCTCTCCGACGAGCGTGGCCGCATCGGCCGCGCCGCCCAAGCGCTACTGATTGCGGATCGCACCTGATCGGCGCGATATTGGTCGTTTGTACCCCCTATAGAGGGGTCAAGTGACCACACGTGCGAGGCGACTGCGGCCGGAAACCGCGAAGGCGATCGTCGCCATCGAGGCGAGGGCGATCACGGCCGAGAAGAGGAAGGCGCCCTCGTAGTCGGTGAGCGCTGCCGCCACTCCCGCAAGGGGCGCCCCGAAGCCGATGCCGGCGTCGAAGAAGGCGGTGAAGGTGCCGAGCGCCGCGCCGCGTCGCGTCTCCGGCACACGGTCGACGACAATCAGCGATAGGGAGGGATAGAGGAGGGAGAAGGCCGCCCCCATCGCCATCGCGCCGGCGATCGCGACGCCGAGGCTGTGAGCGACGCCTATCGTCACCAGTCCGATTGCCTCCACGAAGGCTGCCGCCATCGCTACTCGCAGCGGGCCGATGCGGTCTGGGAGGTCGCCGCCGGCGAGGCGGGTGAGGACGACCATCGTCGCGAACACGCCGAAGACGACCGCCCCGTGGCCGACGCCCCGCTGGTCGAGGTGGAGGACGACGAAGGAGGCAACGGTCGCGTAGCCGAGCGAGCCGAGGGCCAGCGCGGTTCCCGGCCTGACCGCCTCGGGCGCGATCAGCGGCTGGTGCTCGTGCTCGGCGGGCTTGGGATGGAACGGGTCCGGCAATCGCAGCGCGATCAGCGCGCCGACCAGCGGTGCGGCTCCGGCGAAGAGCCAGACCGCGGTGTACCCGGAGGCGTGGAGGAGCAGCTCGCCGACCAGCGGCCCGACGCTGAGCCCGGACCAGACCGCCAACCCGTAGAGGCCGATCACCCGGCCGCGCCGCTCGGGAGGGGCGATGTCGACGATCCAGGCCGAGCCCGCGGTGAAGACAGTGCCCTCACCGGCGCCGAGGATCAGGCGGGCGCCGATCAGGCCGATCACCCCGAACGGCAACAGGTAGAGGAAGCCCGCGACGGCGACGAGGATCGAGCCGAGCAGCACCGCCGGCTTGCGGCCGCGGCGGTCGGCGAGGCGACCGGCGAGCGGGCGCAGGAGCAGACCGGTGATTGCGTACGAGCCGATCACCACCCCCACGGCGATGTTGCCGCCGTCGAGCGGGCCGTGGACGTAGCGCGGCAGGACGGGGAGCACGGCGCCGACCGCGACCAGCCCGGAGAAGGTGACGGCGAAGACGCCGGCGAACGCTGCGCCGGGCCGCGCGACGGCCGGCGAGGGCGCAGCCTCGCTCATCGAAGCAGCGCGGGTAAGTCGTCGATCACGTGGTCGGGCGGTGGGGTCGCGGCCTCGGCCTCGGCGCGCGTGGCGGCACCCGTGAGGACCAGCACCGTGATTAGCCCGGCCCGCCGGCCCCCCTCGATGTCGGACGCGATCCGGTCGCCGAC
>DAIRWC010000174.1:0-4179 GCA_036802505.1 Solirubrobacterales bacterium | reverse complement strand
AGCTGGGACAGCTCGAGTCGGCGGCCTCGGCCGTGCCGCTGTTGGCGGCAGCCGCGGCCAGCACGCTTCCGGGGCAGTACTTGACGCCGGCCAGCTTCGCCACCAAGCCCGGCGGCAGCGTCACGTCGACCCCTTTCAGCTCCTGGCTGCCGTCGCTGCGGGCGATATTCATGTGCAGCGGACTGAACTCGCCCGCGCCCGGCTTGTTCGTGTCCGCGGCAAAGCTCGGGGCGAAGGGGCGATCGGCGAGGGTTTTGGCGCATTTGCCGCTGTCGGGCGCCGTGCTGAGCGAGAACTCGCCGGAGGGAGCGGCCGCGGCGTTCCCCGTCCATGGCGTCATCACGGCCGTGGTCTTGTTCGGCCCACACGCCCCGGGGCTGGTCAGCACCGCGTGCGGCCCGTCGTCGAAGTCGAGCTTGAAGGAGCTGAAGGGGACCTGCGGCAGGCCACCCAGTTCCTTGTCGTCGAAGGTGGTCGTCAGCTGCCCGGTCTGGGGATCGGCGCTGACGTTGCCGACGAGGCGCGCCGAGATCCCGTAACGGGTCGACTCGACATCGACGAAGATCCGGTACTCCTGACCCGAGGTCGGGTCACGGCTTTCCTGCTTGCCGACGTAGACGGTGCCGTCCAGCGAGCCGTCGGGGAGCGGCGGCGTGTTGATCGTCGCAACGCCGACCTTCGAGGCCGGTGGACAGGCGACCGGGTTCGTGGTCCCCCTGCCGAACTGGGTGTCGGTGCAGGTCTGCAGGCCCCCGGTCGCCGCCGAGGGATTTATGCCCATGCCGAGCGGCAGCGTCACCTGGGCCTGCTTCGTCTGCGAGCTCTCACGGGACCCGCCGCCGAGGATGTGGGGAATCGCGACGTCGGCGCTCAGACCGGCTGGAGAATCGGTCTGAGCAGTGCCGGGGTTGACGCCGATCGTCGGTTCATAGGGCACACCGGGGCAATCGATCGGCAGTTTCCCTTCGGGCAAGGGCGACTCGAATGGTGGTTGGGCGCTCTGGGGAAAGGTGTAGCCCGGCTGCGCCTCTTCGGCAATCGAGCTGGCGAGAAGGTAGGTCGAGTAGACGTGTTCGTGGGGCGGCTGTTCGGGGTCGTAACAGGTGCTCGGGGTCGTGATGAAGGTGCCGTCGCCGGCACGGCCGTTGAAGACGAGACGATTTTTCAGGATCAGGCCTTCGACGAGGGGAATGGCCGGGACGTCGATCGTGAAGCCCTCGTGATAGTTGCCGGCCCAGGCGACGTCGGCGCGCAAGTAGATGTTGTTGCCCGCGAGGTTGAAACCGAACCTGGCCGGCTCGCCGAAGGGGGGATCGATGTTGTAGACGGTCGCCGTAAGGGGTACGGGCGAAGGCACGCCCAGGACCGAGCCCGTCACCTGACTTTCCCCCACGGCGGCGGCGGAGCAGAGGGTCGTCGGATTGCTTTCAAAGTCTTCTTGGCTGCACTGGTCGGTCGCCTGCGGGTTGACGCTCAGCCCGACCGGGAGGTCCACCCTCACCGTCTTGAGCGATCCCACCGGTTCTTCGGGTCCGATCAGGCCCGGTTCGTTTCTGACAATGAACTGAGTGAAGCCGACCTGAGGATGCCCAGCGGCTTCTTCGAAGAATTGGTCAGGCGTGGCGACGGAGCATTTGGTCGGGGCGTCAACCTTGCAGGTCCCCGCCTGCCAGCCGCTGTTCACAGTTGGGTTTTCCGGATCGGAGGGAGCGATTATCCCGGCCGTGTCGCCGAGAGCCGTAGATGGCAAGAAAGCCATACCCAGAGCTAAAAGCACAGCTGCAAAGCTGCTCCGCATCCTTGCTCCCCCGCTCATCCGAATCCCCTTCCGCTGAGTGACCATAAAGCTAGATTACCCGATTTTGATGATCTGAGCTATTATTTTTAGGTATTCCCCAGTCAACGAAAGTGAGGTAACTGTGAATTGGGAACGCCTAGCTCGTGCCAATACCCACCCACTCCGCGTGTCAATCCTGGAAGTGCTGAGCATCGACAAGGACCGCACGCTGTCGCCAAAGGACCTCAGCCTGGAGCTGCAGGCGCCATTGAGCACCGTCAACTACCACGTGACCGAGCTACGGCGCTCCAACCTGGTCAAGGTCGTCGACGAACGCCAGGTCCGCGGCGCAATCGAGCACTTCTACCGCGTGGTCGAACCAAGCGAAAACGGATCGGGGCGGAAAGGGAGCCGCAAAGCCGCGAACAAGGCGCGCGCCTGAGGAGAAGCACCCAAAACACTAGATGGGGAAGCGGGGCGGGCTCCGGCCCTCCTCCCGCATGCCCTTGCATCAAGACTTCGCTGGAACCTTTTGGCGCCGTCCACACTGCGTCCCTATAGACAATTCATTGCGGCCGATCCGCCTGTCAATCTTCGGCGATGCCACTGGATGAAACGACCGTCGCAGAGCAGACAGCAGCCGTCCCAGCCGCTGCCATCCAGGCTCGCATCTTCATCATCCAGGGTCGCCAAGTCATGCTCGATCAGGATCTTGCAGGGCTGTACGGCGTTGAAACCAAGGGTCTGACCCGAGCGGTGCGACGCAACGAAGACCGCTTCCCGCCCGACTTCATGTTCCGACTTACGGCAGAAGAGTTCACGGACTTGAGGAGCCAATCTGGCACCTCAACTGACGGACATGGAGGCCGTCGCTACCGGCCATATGTCTTCACGGAGCAGGGCGTTGCGATGCTCTCAAGTGTCCTGCGCAGCAACGAGCAGTTGCAGTCAATATTGAGATCATGCGCGCGTTTGTCGAGATCGGCCGGGCCTGCAACCCCTCCCCCGCCGAAACCAAAGCATCCGATTGGGTTCAGCCCACCTCAAACCAAAAAGTAGCGACCGGAAAAAGCGGCGGACGGGGTTCGAACCCGCGACCTCGAGCTTGGGAAGCTCGCGCTCTACCAACTGAGCTACGTCCGCATGCTGAAATTCCTGATTCTAGAGCCATTTAAGAGGCATCTAGAACACCCCCTAGAGCGGGAGCTAAGTCCCACTCTACCGGCTCAAAAGGACTACCGAGTATCGAGAGATTTCCCATTCCCAAGCCGTTTCGACGCCTTGTAGAGCTGGAAACAACCCCCAAAACCGCTCTACTTCCAGGCCCTTGGGGGGCCGCAGGTATTGGCCGACGCTTGGTCGGGCGCTATCCTCGCCCTTGTGAGTCATCTGCCGTTGAGCACCACCCCCACCGCGGAGAAGCCCGCCCTGAGCGAGACGCAGCGGGCTGAGCGCTTGCGGCTGCTGGCCAGGCGCCTGCGCAGTCCGGAGGGGCTGGATCGGGACGCGCTCAAGCACATCGAGCAGCTGACCGGCGACGAGCGGTAGCGGACCCACCGTGGTCGCCTCCGAGCTGCTCCGCGGGGAGGCTCCGTTCGTCGCCGATACCTCGGCCTGGTGGCGCGCCGCCGCGCTCCCCCGTGAGCTCGGCGACCTGCTGGATGCGGCGATCCTCTCCGACCGGATGTGGATCACCCCGATCGTGCGGATGGAGATCCTCTACTCGGCGCGCAGCTCCGCCGAGTACGTCGCGATCGAGGGCGAGCTCGACGCACTGCGGATCCTCCGCAACGACCGCGCGGTGGCCGACGCGGCGATGGCCGCCCTCGGGGAGCTGGCCGAGCGCGGCGACGGATATCACCGCGTGCCGATCACCGACGCGCTGATCGCCGCGGCCGCCGCCGAGCACGGCGGCGTCGCAGTGCTTCACCGCGACGCGCATTTCGACAAGCTCGCCGAGGTTCTCTCCTTTGAGTGCGTGGAGGTTCCGGTGGGGTGATCTCGGCCGCGCAAAGAGCCAGGGGACGGCCGCGAGCGGCGCGACGTACCTGTGGCTAAGAAAGGCGACGGCGGTTAGCCATCGCCAGCAGAGCGATAGAGCCGACGCATCTACGGGTTAGCTCGTTGCCTCACCTGACTGCCGCCCGTGCAACAGCCCGTCGGCGGCCGCGTAGTACACGCCGGCGTCATATCCGTAGTTGCCGTACAGGCCGCCGCC
This sequence comes from Solirubrobacterales bacterium, assembly GCA_036802505.1. GTDB lineage: Bacteria > Actinomycetota > Thermoleophilia > Solirubrobacterales > 70-9 > VRUE01. The sequence continues at coordinate 184 of DAIRWC010000174.1, read as the reverse complement.
ACGGATCGTCGGCACCAGCCGGGCGAGCACGGCGATCACGAACACGACCGGCTCGGCGGGGACCCGGCGCAGCGCCAGACTGACGAACGCGGCGCCCGGCCGGGGGGTCGGCAGTGACGGGGTCAGCGAAGTATCCCGGTGTGCCCGAGGGAGTACCGGCCGGGTAACGGCCACACGCACAAGC
>DAIRWC010000173.1:0-4183 GCA_036802505.1 Solirubrobacterales bacterium | reverse complement strand
CCGCCTGCACCGCCAAGTCCATGTGCGCGACGGCCGGATCGTCTCAGGCAGCGGCGCACCCACAAGCCACCGAACGGACGGCAGAGTGCCGCAGGTCGATGAGACGGATCTGCGCTCAGCCACCGAGAGGCGACCATGAGTGCCACCTCGACGCTCGTCCCAGCTCAGCTGAGGACCGGCGATCTCGCGAGGGTGGCGAGCGTCGGCGTCCGCACGCGCAGGCTGCGCGCGGCGCTCTCAGCGCTCGGGATCGCGATCGGAGTGGCGGCGATCGTCGCCGTGCTCGGCCTCTCCTCCTCTTCCCAGGCCGGGCTGCTGGCCGAGATCGACCGACTCGGCACCAACCTGATCACGGTCACCAACGGCACCACGTTCACCGGGCAGACTGCGCAGCTACCGCCCACGGCACCAGCGATGATCGGCCGGATCGATGCTGTCGAGCAGGTCGCCGACACAGGTGCGATCGGGAGCGCAAACGCCTACCGCAGCCCGCTTATCCCGAGCATCGACACCAACGCGATTCAGGTCAGGGCGGCAAGCCTGAACCTGCTCCCCCTCATCGCGACGAGCGTCGCGCAGGGCTCCTACCTCAATGGCGCCACCGCCACGCAGCCGGTCGCCGTGCTCGGCGCCGCCGCCGCACAACGCCTGGGCATCGATCGCGTCTATCGCGGCGAGCGGATCTGGCTCGGGGGCCAGTGGTTCTACGTCGCCGGGATCCTCAAGCCGACCGTCCTCGCCCCGGAAATCGACACCTCCGTCCTCGTCGGCTACCAAGCCGCCAAGCGCTACCTCAACTACAACACGATCACGGGTGGCAAGCTCACGATCGGACCGCCGAGCACGATATACGTGCGCGCGCAGACCAGCCACGTCGGCGCCGTTCAGTCGATCCTTGGGCAGACCGCGAACCCGGAAAACCCCAACGAGGTCAACGTCAGCCAGCCTTCCTCCGCGCTCACCGCCCGCGCCGAGGCACAAGGCGCCTTCAACGGCCTGTTCCTCGGCCTCGGCGCCGTCGCGCTGCTCGTCGGTGCAGTCGGAGTCGCAAACATCATGATCATCTCCGTCCTAGAGCGGCGGTCGGAGATCGGACTGCGGCGCGCGCTCGGCGCGACGAAGGGTCAGATCCGCGCCCAGTTCCTCTCCGAGGCGATCCTGCTCGCGCTGCTCGGCGGCGCCGTCGGCGTCGCGATCGGCGTGCTCGCGACCGTCGTCTACGCCCACACCAAGGGCTGGGCAGTCGTGATCCCAACCGAGGCATGGGCCGGAGGAATCGCCGCCGCGATCGCGATTGGTGCGGTCGCCGGACTGATGCCCGCCATCCGCGCCGCTCGCCTTTCACCGACCGAGGCGCTCCGCACCGTATGAACGACGTACAGGCATCCAAGCCGACGCTCGGTGCGCTTCCAGACCCGATCCCCGACCCGCTCGTGGAGCTGCTTGCCGGCCGACTACGGGTGATCGGGGAGCCGACGCGAATACGTCTACTCGACCGCCTCCGGCACGGCCCCCGAGCGTTCAGGAGTTGGTCGAGGCAGCCGGCAGCAGCCAACAGCACGTCTCCAAGCATCTGACGCGGCTGGTCAGCACGGATTCGTGGCCCGCGAACGCCACGGCAGCGAGCACCACTACCGCATCATCGACCAGAGTCCGATCGACGTACTCGACCTCCTAGCCTAGGCACCGACCTCGCTGACCAGTTGCGTCGCCTCGCTGACATGATCGGCCACAGCTAGCGCCCAGCACAAGTTGCACCCAGCTTGTCAAGCCCATGCTGATCGGCGAGTCGGCGCGCTGTTCATTCAACTGTGTGCGCGTCTCGTTGTTCGACGGTAACCGTTGTGACGCGCATGTGCTGGTGTACCTGCGCGGCTGTTGTGCAATGGGATGGAGAGTGGCACAACTTATCCATTGGGTCAGATCACTTTCCGATCAGGGTCTGCGTCTCAGGTGCGCGTAGAGGAACTCCTGATGGCGACCGGACGGCGTTCGGTGGTCCTTGAGTTGGGAGGAGAGAAGCTCGTAGTCGCTGTCGAGCGCCCGCGAGATCGCCGCGGCGTCGTAGCGGCAGACCGGCAGGCCGCTGCACTTGGTCGGGCCTTCGGGCCCGAAGGCGGCGAGGACCAGGTGCCCGCCGGGGTGCAGCGAGCGCCTGAGGCTCGCCAGATAGCCGTCGCGGTCGGCGGGCTCGACCATGAAGTGAAAGACGGCGCGGTCGTGCCAGAGGTCGAAGCGGCGGCCGAAGTCGTGCTTGCGAGCATCCGCCTCCCCCCACCGCACCCGCCTCGCCTCCTCGCCGAGCTCGGCCTGGGCGCGCTTGAGTGCCGCGGCGGAGATGTCGGCGACGCTCACGTCGGTGTAGCCGCTCCGCAGCAGCTCGCCGGCCAGCCCCGAGGCGCCGCCGCCGATGTCAAGGATCGCCGCGCCGGGCGCCGACGCGGCCGCGCCGGTCATCGCCAGCGAGGTTTCCGGCAGCGCCTCGGTCCAGCTCAGCTCCTCGGCGTCGCGTTCGCCGTAGGTGCGTTGCCAATGGGCGGCGCTGTCGTCGGACAACCCCTTCGATTGTGAGGCAAGCGTTTAGACGTTCAGCGGCTGTGCCCATGCCCCTCAGACCGTCCGCTCGGCATCCCAGGAGGAGCTGGCGCTGCGGGCCTCGCTGCACCGGACCGAGATCGGCCTCCCCGAGAACGGCCGGCGCACCGCCCGGATCGACACCCTGGCGAAGCTCGCCGCCGCCGCCGAAGCCAGCGCCAACGGGTTGATGGCGGGCATCGACTGGGTCGTGCCGGCGGACCCGGAAGGGCAGCTTCGTTCTTCCGCAGAGGCGAGCAACGAAGCACGACCGATAGCCCAGGAGTCAGCCCCATAAGCCATCAGAAAGCCAACCAGAAAAAGTCAAAGATCCAGTCATCGAGGCGACCCAGAACTAGCCAGCCAATCAAGCAATAGCCAGCCAAGAACCAGAAGGCCAGCACAAAGCAGAGCCACACAGCCACCAACAGCAGGAGCCCTCACGCAGTATCACCGCCCGGTGAGGTCTAACGAATAAATGCACCGCCAGACGGACTTTGCGGACAGCCCCCAGAGATGGGGACGCCGCGGAGAAGGCCGGTACAACCACCACCGCCGCTGGCCAACAGGAGCATGGCCGGCCCGCCACAAGTTGACCCGATACAACCGCCGCCCGATTTGGACAGTAGGGCCATGGCGAGAGACCGCGACGGATTCGGCCCCGACGGCGGACAGACCCGGTAGATGCTCTCGATCGGGAAGCTCGGCGTCGGCCAAGAGCGCTACTACGAAGCCAAAGTCGCCGAAGGCGCCGAGGACTACTACTCGGGCGAGGGCGAGGCCGAGGGCTACTGGCTCGGCGATGCCGCTGATGACCTCGGCCTGCAAGGCAAGGTCGAAGGCGACCAGCTGACGAAGATGCTGACCGGCGTCGACCCGGCGAGCGGCGAGCCGCTGGGTCTGCGGGCGGTCGCCGGGCGCGGTCCGGTCCCCGGCTTCGACCTGACCTTCTCGGCGCCGAAGTCGGTCTCGGTGACCTGGGCACTCGGCGGCACGGGAGCCGGCGCCGAGGTCGCCGCCGCTCACAAAGCCTCGGTCGAAGCCGCCCTCGATTACATGCAGCGCCAGGCTTGCTGGACCCGCCGCGGCCACGGCGGCCATGAGTTTCTCCCCGGCAACGGCTTCCTCGCCGCCGCCTACATCCACCGCTCCTCCAGGGCCGGCGACCCCCAGCTCCACACCCACGTCCTCGTCGCCAACGCGACCCAGGGGCCGGACGGTCGCTGGACCCGGCTCTACCACCCGGCGATCTACGACCACGCCAAGACCGCCGGCTACCTCTATGAGGCAAACCTTCGCGACGAGCTGACCGAGCGGCTCGGGGTCCGCTGGGAGAGGTCAGAAACGGCATCGCCGAGATCGAGGGCTTCGAACCCGAGCACCTGCGCGCTTTTTCGACCCGGCGGGCGGAGATCCTCGCGGCGAGCGCTCCCGACGCCTCCCCGAGCGCGCTGCGGATCGCGACCCTGGCGACCCGCAAGGCCAAGGAGCGCGACCTGACTTCTGAGAGCCTGCGCGAGCACTGGCGCTCCAAAGCGGAGGAGATCGGGCTGGGCCGGGAGGTGATCGCCCGGACGATGGGCCAGGAGCGCTAGGCGCCCGAGGGCGT
>DAIRWC010000172.1:553-4186 GCA_036802505.1 Solirubrobacterales bacterium | reverse complement strand
CTTCAACCCGGTGTACTGGCCGCTGCTCATCCACCGGCTGATCGGCAACGTCAGCTGGACCGCGCTCTTCTGCGCCGCGTGTACCGCCCTCGCCTGGCTGCTGCCGGAGTCGAGCGAGGACACGGCGACGGCCGAGGCGCTCGTCACCGGCACGATCCTCGCCGGCTACCGCTTCGATCGCTACCTCAACCGAGACCCCGACGACCCGCCGCCGCCGCGGATCGAGTCGCTGACCCTGCTCGCCCCGGAGGCCGCTGCCCCAGCCGCCGAGGCCGCCCGCATCTGCGCCGAGGCGCAGAACCGCGCCCGCGACCTGCAGAGCCTCCCTTCCAACGTCGCCACCCCGTCCTTCCTGGGCCGGCGGGCGCGGGAGATCGCCTCCCACCACGAGGGGGTCAGCGCCGACGTCCTCGGTCGCGAGGAGATCGCCGCCAAGGAGATGGGTGGGCTCGTCGCGGTCAGCCAGGGGACGGCGGAGGACCCGAAGCTGATCGTGCTCCGCTACGCGGGCGGCGGCTCTGGCCCCACCCTCGGCCTGGTCGGCAAGGGCGTCACCTTCGACACCGGCGGCATCTCGCTGAAGCCGTCGGGCTCGATGCAGGAGATGAAGATGGACATGTCCGGCGGCGCCGCCGTGCTGGAGGCCGTCGGCGCGATCGCCGAGCTGGGCCTCGAGCTGGACCTGATCGCCGTCGTCCCCTCGACCGAGAACATGCCCTCCGGCACGGCGATCAAGCCCGGCGACATCATCACCCAGTACAACGGAGTGACGGTCGAGGTCAACAACACCGACGCCGAGGGCCGCCTGATCCTCGCCGACGCCCTCGCCTACGCGGTCGAGCTGGGAGCGGAGCGGATCGTCGACATGGCGACGCTGACCGGCGCCGTGCTGATGGCGCTCGGCTCGACCTACGCGGCGGTGATCTCAAACGACGACGATCTCGCCTCCGATGTCACCCGGGCCGGCGAGACGACCGGCGAGCTGGTCTGGCGCCTGCCGCTCCACCCCGAGTACAAGGAGCTGACCAAGGGCACCGTCGCCGACCTCACCAACGCCTCGGCGAAGCGCAAGGCGGGAACGATCTACGCCGGTTCCTTCCTAGAGGAGTTCGTCGGCGACACCCCCTGGGCCCACGTCGACATCGCCGGCACCGCCTGGGACGTAGGCCGCCCCTACACCGGCAACGACGCCAGCGGCTTCGGCGTGCGTCTGCTCGTCGAGCTCGCCCGCGAGCTTTCGAGCTAATCCTCGCGCCGCTGATCGTCCAGTGAGATGTACTCCTCGACCATCAGTTGATCCTTGGGGCGGTTCGCCGCCCGCTTCATTGCAATCAGGTGGTTGAGGGAGGCAACTCGAACCTCAATCTCCTCGATCGTTGCAACCACAGCTCCGTTGCGAAGTTCGTCATACGAGCCCATCCCGGCTGCATCACCGAGGATGTCGAAGCTGCCGTACGGGCTGTCGAAGGTGAAGTTGGATCCGTTCGCGAGCGTCTGGGCGTCGAGCTGGAATGGCAGATCGGGCGGAGCTCCTCGAAGCGTGACGCCGAGTTCTCTCAACGCCGCGGTCATCCGCTCCAAGTTGGCCCGATCGCGTGCGTAGACAACATCGAGGTCATAGGTCGGATAGGCCGAGCCATGAGCCAAACCGGCCATACCTCCGATGACCACGAAGTCGACATCATGCCTGCTCAACGCCTGCAGCAGTCGATCTGCTTCGAGCGGACTGTCCGGCAGATCCTGGCCCGGCATGATCAGGCTGCCGGCCTCGCCGCGGCGCTGCCTCGGTTCCGTCGCACGAATTCAGCAAACGCCAGGCCCCGCTTGACCCGCTGCGCGGGCGTCAGGGTGAGATTCTTCGCATTGAGGGTCCGATCGATGCCCGAATCGCGATTTGCTGCGCCGATCTCAAGATCCTCGCCGAGGAGGAAGAGCAGCTCGCGCAGGGTCTCGACTGAGGGGGAGACCCGGTCGCGCTCGATCCGCGAGATCGCCGATTGGGTCGTTCTCGCCCTTATCGCCAGGCTTTTCTGGCTGACCCCATGTCCGAGACGAGCCTCACGAAGCAATTTCCCCGGCGTTTTCACCCCTAAAATATAGCAAATATGTGCTTATAGCTGATCTGCTATTAGAACTCCAGGATCATGCTCATCGCGCCCCGCGCCTGCCGGTTGCCGCCAGGCCTCCGCTGTCGGGACGGCGATCCGCCGGGTAGTGCAGGTCGGCGGCGATCTCCGCCTGGCTGATCGAGATCCGCGGAGCCTTCGCCCGTCGCTGATGCCTGTGTCGTGAAATCAGCCTCATCCTGTGCCTCCAGTCGGCCAAGGTTGCTTCAAGCAACCATCGATTGGCACAACCCTAACCGACTCGGTTGCTTCACGCAACCTTGTGTGCCAAGATCACTCTGTGCTCGGTCACGAATATCCAGGGCAGGTCTGTTCGATCGCCAAGGCGCTCGATGTGGTCGGCGAGCGCTGGAGCCTGCTGATCGTCCGCGACGTGATGAACGGCAACCGCCGCTTCGGCGAGCTGCAGCGGGGCCTCGGGATCGCCCGCAACGTGCTCTCGGCGCGGTTGCAGCGGCTGGTCGAGGAGGACATCCTCGAACGCCGCCCCTACCAGTCGAGCCCCGAGCGCTACGAGTACTTCCTCACCGAGAAGGGGCTCGACCTCTGGCCCGCCCTGGTCGCCCTGCTCGCCTGGGGCGACCGCCACTCCCCCGAGCCAGATGGCCCGCCGATGCTGATCGTTCACAAGGAGTGCGGCGGCGAGGTCAACGACCGCGGCACCTGCGAGCGCTGCGGCGAGGTCCTGCACGCCCGCGACGCCCGCGCGATGCCCGGCCCCGGCGCCCTGGCGCAGCAGGATGGACACTTGTTGCCCCTATAGGGGACACAATGCTTCAATCGAGATGACGCGGGACGACTAGGAGGAGCGAGATGGCGACGGCGGCTGAGGTGCAAGCGCGGGACAAGGTCTTCATCGGCGGCGAGTGGGTCGAGCCACAGGGCAGCGAGACGATCGAGGTGGTCAACTCGACCAGCGAGGACGTGATGGCGACGATTCCGGCCTGCACGCCCGCGGACGCCGACCTCGCGGTGCGCGCCGCCCGCGACGCCTTCGACTCCTGGTCGCAGACCTCTCGCGAGGAGCGGGCCGGCTACCTGACGGCGATCTCCGCCGGGCTCGGCGAGCGCAGCGACGAGATCGCCGCGACGATCTCCCAGGAGCTGGGGATGCCGCTGACGCTGAGCCGGATCATCCAGGCCGGGCTGCCGATCGGCCAGTTCGGCGCGATGCCGGGGCTGATGGAGGAAGTCGCCTGGGAGGAGGAGATCGGCAACTCGCGCGTGCTGCGCGAGCCGGCCGGCGTGCTTGGCGCGATCACCCCCTGGAACTACCCGCTCAACCAGATCGCCGCCAAGGTCGCGCCGGCGCTGGCCGCCGGCTGCACGGTCGTGCTCAAGCCGAGCGAGGTGGTCCCGCTCAACGCCTTCATCCTCGCCGAGGTGGTCGAGGCCGTCGGCCTTCCCGCGGGCGTCTTCAACCTCGTCACCGGCACGGGCCCGGTCGTCGGCGAGGCGATCGCCGGTCATCCCGGCGTCGACATGGTCTCCTTCACCGGCTCGACCC
>DAIRWC010000172.1:0-543 GCA_036802505.1 Solirubrobacterales bacterium | reverse complement strand
CCGGCGGGTCAGCGAGCTGGCCTCGGCGACGGTGAAGCCGGTCGCGATGGAGCTCGGTGGCAAGTCGCCCAACGTGATCCTCGACGACGCCGACCTCGCCAGGGCGATCCCCGACGGAGTCGGCAAGTGCTACCTCAACTCGGGCCAGACCTGCAGCGCCCTGACCCGGATGCTGGTGCCGCGCGCAAAGCTGGCCGAAGCCGAGGAGCTGGCCAAGTCCGCCGCCGAGGCCTTCACCCCGGGCGACCCCTTCGAGGACTCGACCCGGCTCGGCCCGCTCGTCTCCGACGTGCAGCGCGAACGCGTCCGCGGCTACATCGAGAAGGGCGAGGCCGAAGGAGCCAAGCTTGTGACCGGCGGCGCCGCGCCCCCCGAGGGGCTCGAGCGCGGCTACTTCGTCCGCCCTACCGTCTTCTCAGACGTGACGCCTGAGATGACGATCGCCCAGGAGGAGATCTTCGGCCCGGTGCTCGCGATCCAGCCCTACGACGGCGAGGACGACGCGGTGCGGATCGCCAACGACACCGTCTACGGCCTCGCCGG
>DAIRWC010000171.1:0-4262 GCA_036802505.1 Solirubrobacterales bacterium | reverse complement strand
CCGAGCGCCTCTACGGCGATCAGATGCAGCGGCTCTGGGGAGAGATCGTGCCCGTCCCCGAGGCCAACGTGAAACCACTCTCGGGAGGCGAGCAGGTCCTCGGCATGCGCGTCGCCTACACCCCCGGCCACGCCTCGCATCACGTCTGCTACCTGCATGAGGAGAGCGGCACCGTCTTCGTAGGCGACGTCGCCGCAGTGCGCCTCCCCGGCGTCGACCTCGTCGTCCCCCCCACGCCACCGCCCGACATCGACGTCGAGCGCTGGGAAGACTCGATCGGAATCGTAGAAAGCTGGCAACCCGAGCGCCTTGCCCTAACCCACTTCGCCGCGATCGACGACCCGGAGCCACACCTGGCAAAAGTCCGGCAGCGCCTCCGCGAGGAGGCCCAGCAAGCCCAAGACCTCCCCGAGGACGCCTACGAGCAGCGCCACCGAAACCTGGTCGCCGAGCACGCCGACTCCACCGAGGCAGCCGAAGAGCTGATCCAGTGCGTCCCACCCCAGTACCAGTGGCGCGGGCTGAACCGCTACTGGACCAAGCGCGAGGAGCGCGAAGCGGCCTGAGTCAGCCGGCTTCCGCTGCCGCTGCGCCAAGCACGCCGGCGAACAACTCGACCGTCTCGTCGATTGGGTCGAGGATCGGGTCGTCTTGCCATGGATCCGCGAGCCCCTCCCGCGCTGCCTCGCGTGACTGCAAGGCGATGCCGGCGACACGTTCGGCGTTCAGCCTGACGCGACGGTGCGCGATGCCCAGAGCGTCCCCCAGACGATCGAGGTGGCGACCTCGGATTCGGTCGGGGCGGTACTCACCGCCATACTTCATGCCCATCTTGCGTCCGAACCGGCGCCCATAGGCGCGCGTGGAGATCAGGTCATAGAGAGGGGCGAGCCTGGGAGCGCCGGGCCCCTCGAGCAGCAGCGAGTAGTTCTTGGAATGGGCATCGGCGTTGCCGATCACCAGGTTGAAGAGCAGCGCATCGAGAAACCCCAGCAATGCCGCGCCAGGCCCGGCCGCGTGGGCGCGGATAAGCGACCCACACTCGGCGACGCCAGGTCCCCCTTCCGACTCGTACTTCGCCTCGGGTGGCCGAGCGGCGGCCTGGCAGAGATCCTCTTGATGAAGGCGCCGCACCCGCGATCCCGTGCGAAACCGGTCGTAGCGCTCCACGAGCAGGGCCTGGCGGTCCCCGGCGCGGAGGGGCTCAACGGTTGCGGCGGTGAGACCCACCTCGTTGGCCAGCGACATGCAATAGGCCTCGTTTGCCACGAGCCCGGGGAGTTGCGACGGCGGCACCTTGATGATGTGGGTGCTGGGTGGGCGCCCCCGCGTAATGCCGATGCCCCCGTCCTTCAGCAAGACCCCGAGCTTGTCCCTCGTTCCAGCCAGGGAAAGACGTATACCTTCGTCGTCATCCTCATCCGCCATCAGGGGATGCGTCGGAAGCTCTTCGAGCAGCGAGGCGAGCTCCCCCTCGGAAAGCCAGCGGGGCGAAGGCGAGGAGAAGAACGGCGGGGTGGCGCCGGTCTCGACAAGCGACACCGCACCGGCGCACTCGCCGCCGATCTCGCGTAGCACGGAAAACGGGTTATCGGCAGAGATGCCGAAGGAGCGCGCGATCGCCCTCAGGAACTCCCCCTCCGGCAACAGGCCGGCAAAGAATGGCCGGCAGTCCGCATCGGCGTAGGGCTCCTCCCTGAGTGGGAGCGAGAGCGAAACCGGCATTGCAGCAGTCCCGAGCCAATCGGGATCGTAGGTGAACCGCAGTTTCGCCCCGTCGAGGCGCTCCAGCGTCCCGGCACGGTCTTGGTGGAGATAGACGTCGAGGGCGGTCATCGCGACTCGACGAATAGATTCAGCCCTAATGCGGCAAGGACCCGCCGGATTCCGTCGAACTGCGCCGTTCCCTTGCCCCGCTCGAGTTCGCTGACGAATCGCAAGGTCACGCCTGAGACATCGGCCAGCTCGCCCTGGGTCAGCTCCAACTCGTTGCGCCGGCGCCGAATCGACGCTCCGAGGTCTTGCTCGCTTGTGATCTGTCTCTTCATATTCCCGTACGGGAAAAAGGATGGCAAATCGCGCGGACAGAACATGCCGATTTTCCCGTACGGGAAAATCGGCCCACAGTTTGCCTCTCTAGGGTTTCGATTTTCCCGTACGGGAAAATACGCCGCTCAGGCCAAATGCTCGCGCATCCGCTCGACCGCCTCAGTGATGCGGTCGTCGGGGGTGGTGAGCGCGATGCGGAAGAAACCCTCGCCGCTCGGCCCGTACATCGAGCCGGGCGAGACGACGACCGCCGCCTCTTCGAGGACCAGCTCGGCGAAAGAAGTCGAGGTGTGGCCGTCGGGCACCGGCGCCCAGACGTAGATCGTCCCCTTCGGCGCGCTGACCTCGACGCCGATCTCACTCAGCGCCGAGACGACCAGGTCGCGACGGCGAGCGTAGGTCTCGTTCATCCGCTCGAGCGGACCGGCGGGTCCCTCCAGCGCGGCTATTCCGGCCTTCTGGACGGCCTCGAAGAGGCCCGAGTCGACGTTCGTCTTCAGGCGCCAGTAGGTCTGCACCGCCTCGGCGTTGCCGAGGATCGCGGCGCAGCGCCAACCGGTCATGTTGAACCCCTTCGAGAGCGAGAAGACCTCGACCCCGACCTCCTTGGCACCGGGCGTCGCGAGGAAGCTGGGCGCGACGTAGCCGTCGTAGGTCGTCTCCGAGTAGGCGTTGTCGTGGACGACGAGGATTTCGTGCTCGCGGGCGAAGGAGACGACGAGCTCGAAGAAGCCCTCGGGCACGACAGCCCCGGTCGGGTTGTTGGGGTAGTTGATGAACATCAGCCGGGCCTTGGCAGCGACGTCGGCCGGGACCGCGCCGAGGTCGGGGGCGAAGCCCAGCTCGGGCACGAGGGGCAGCAACTCGGGAGTCGCGCCGGCGAGGATCGGGCCGCCCGTGTAGACCGGGTAGCCCGGGTCCGAGGCGAGCGCGACACCGCCCGGATCGAGGAAGGCGAAGCAGAGGTTGTAGATGCACTCCTTGGCGCCGATCGCCGGGATCACCTCGCTGCCGGGGTCGATCTCGACCCCGAAGCGCTGGTCGTAGAAGCGAGCGAAGGCCTCGCGGAAGTCGTCGCGACCGCGGTTGCTCGGGTACTGGTGGGTGGCCGGGTCGGCGACCGCCTCCTGCATCGCCGCGACGATGTGAGGGTAGGTCGGTTCGTCAGGATCGCCGATGCCGAGGCTGATCACGTCGATGCCCGCGGCGCGCTTCTCGGCGATCCGCCGCTCCAGTTCCTGGAACATGTAGGGAGGCATCGCCTCCAGGCGCTTGGATGGATCTGAGATCGCCACGGGCGCGGAAATCTATTAGGTGAGCTCGGACAGCGCCTGCAGCAGCTCTGGCGAGAGCTCGCCGGCGCAGATCGGCTCGGCCCAGCCGCTGAGCCGCACGTCGAGCTCATCGGAGATCTCGACCTCCAGCTCGCCGCCGTCGAGCTCGACCGCGATCGGGCTCGACGCACCGCGCAGGAAGGCGGACACCGCCGCACCGCTCGCGCCCGTGCCCGAGGAGAGCGTCTCCCCGACGCCGCGCTCGAAGATCCGCGCCCGCACCCGGCTGCCGTCGACCTTGAAGAAGGAGACGTTGGTGCGGTTCGGGAACAGCTCGCTCGCTTCGATCGCCGGACCGATCGGGTCGAGATCCAGATCCTCGACCTCCTCGCCGACCTCGATCGCGCACTGTGGGTTGCCGATCGAGACGTGCTGGAACTCCCACTCGCGACCACCGGCGCTGAGCGAGCCCCTGCCGTCGGCGCCGCCCGACGGGAAGTCCTTCGAAGCCGTCGAGGCCTTGCCCATATCGACCGAACAGGTCAGCTCGGAGGTGATCGTCGGCGTGATCGGCCCGGCGGCGGTGCGGATCGTGAAGACGTCCGCGTCGGTCCAGCCGTGCCGGCGCAGGTAGAGGATTGCCTCGCGCGCCCCGTTGCCGGAGAGCTCCGCCTCCGACCCGTCCGGGTTGAAGATCCGCAGGTCGGCGACGAACTCGGAGTCGTCGCTGCGCGAGAGCAGCAGGACACCGTCGGAGCCGATGCCGAAATGCGGATCGCAGATCCACTCGACGCGGGGCCCACTCAACTCCCACGGGAGCGCATCGGCCTCGAGGATCACGTAGTCGTTCCCCAACGCCTGCCACTTCTCGAATCGCATTGCCTGAGCCTATTGAAGGGCCGCGACCTCCGATATTGGTCAGTTGTACCCCCTATAGGG
>DAIRWC010000170.1:3569-4319 GCA_036802505.1 Solirubrobacterales bacterium | reverse complement strand
GCGCTGAAGGGGACGAAGGTCGGCTCGTGGCCGGCGAAGTCGTGCTCGCGGACGCCGAAGCTCTTGGCGAGCACGACGATCGAGCGCCCCTCCGGCGTCTCGTCGGCGAGCGAGGACATCTGCGCCGCCTCGGCCAGGTCCTCCGCCTCGACTCCGGGCATCGGCACGAACTCGACCGCCTCGCGGTTGCCGAGCGTGATCGTGCCGGTCTTGTCGAGCAGCAGCACGTCGCAGTCGCCGGACGCCTCGACCGCGCGGCCGGAGAGGGCGAGCACGTTGCGGCGGACGAGGCGGTCCATGCCGGCGATCCCGATCGCCGAGAGCAGGGCGCCGATCGTGGTCGGGATCAGCGCGACGAGCAGGGCGATCAGCGTCGTCTCGGAGAGTTCCGTGCCGGCGAAAAGGGCGAAGGGACGCAGCGAGACGACGACCAGCACGAAGACCAGCGTGAGGCCGGCGAGGAGGATCCCGAGGGCGATCTCGTTCGGCGTCTTGTTCCGCTCCGCTCCCTCGACCAGGGCGATCATGCGGTCGAGAAAGGATTTGCCCGGTTCCTGGGTTATCTCGACGACGATCCGGTCGGAGAGCACCTTGGTGCCGCCGGTGACCGCGCTGCGGTCGCCGCCTGCCTCGCGGATGACCGGCGCCGACTCGCCGGTGATCGCCGACTCGTCGACCGAGGCGATTCCCTCGATCACGGTGCCGTCGCCGGGGATCGGCTCGCCGGCCTCGACCACGACGACGTCGCCG
>DAIRWC010000170.1:0-3559 GCA_036802505.1 Solirubrobacterales bacterium | reverse complement strand
GTGCAAGGCCCCGAAGGATTCGACCGCCGCGTCCACCGCCTCTTGCACGCTGTCAGCCTGCGTGACGTCCGTGCGCACGACGTCGCCGCGGAGGAGCTCGGAGGCCGGTTTCTCGCCGCCGTCGCGCAGGCGGGCGCTGGTCTCCGAGCGCATCGCCCGCAGGCTCGCCGCCTGGGCGCGACCGCGTCCCTCGGCGAGCGCCTCGGCGAGGTTGGCGAAGACGACCGTCAACCAGAGCCAGACGGCGATGCTGAAGGTGAACCAGGAGGGCTCGTGACCGCCGCCGAGCGGGCCGCCGCCGAAGATCCGGATCAGCACGGCGACGGTGGTGATCAGGGCGCCGATCTCGACCACGAACATGACCGGGTTGCGCGCCTGCACCCGCGGGTCGAGCTTGCGCAGCGACTCGAGCAGCGCCGGGCCGAGGATCGCGGAGTCGAAGAGCGAGCGGGCCTGGGTCTCGGTGGTCATGGCGTTTCCCTGTCGAGGGCGATGTTGAGCCGCAGGACGTTGACCCCGGGCTCGCCGAACAGACCGAGCGAGCGGCCGTCGGTGTTGGCCGCGATCAGGTCTTCGACCGTGGTGAGCGGCAGTCGGCGGACCGCGGCGACGCGGTGGGCCTGGATCCGTGCGTTCGCCTCTGAGATGTGCGGGTCGACCCCCGAAGCCGATTCGGTCACCGCGTCGACTGGAACGTCCTGCCGACGGGCCGATAACCGGCCTATATCACCGGAAATAGGTCCGTCGGCCTGCAGTTTGGGGTCGTAGGGGGCCTCGCGCGCTATGTAGGCCTTGAGGTTGGCTTCGACCGCTTCGCGCGTTTCGACGCTGTTGGGACCGAGGTTCGAGAAGTGGGTGGCATCGGGGGCGTAGCCGGTCGCCGAGGGGCGCGACTGGAAGTAGCGCTTGTCGCCCTTGAAGTCCTGGCCGATCAGGCTCGAGCCGACGATCTTTCCGTTGACGCTGACCTTGGAGCCGTTGGCCTTGCCGGGGAAGGCGAGCTGGGAGATGCCGGTGATCGCCAGCGGGTAGGCCACCCCGAGCAGGACCGTCAGTACGACCACGGCGCGCAGCGAGGTGAGCAGATCGCGCCGCATCAGAACAGCCTCGTGGTCAGGCTCTGGACGATCGGTCCGAGCAAGAGGGCGGGGAAGAAGGTGAGGGCGCCAACCAGGATCACGACGCCGATGAGGAGAAAGACGAAGGTCGGGTTGTCGGTGCGCATCGTCCCCAGGCCGGGACGCGAGACCTTCTTGCCGGCGAGAGCGCCGGCGATCGCGAGGACGAAGAGGATCGGCGCGAAGCGGGCGCCGACCATCACCACCCCACCGAGCAGGTCGGCGAAGCCGAGCCCGTAGGAGCCCGCGTTGCCCGGTGGGTTGGGCTGGATGAAGCCGGTGTAGCCGGCGAAGGCGGAGCCGTTGTTGTTCGCCTGCGAGAGGTAGGCGTAGAGCGTCTCCGAGAAGCCCTGCGGGCTGACTCCCGCGAACAACGAGCGTTTGCCGAGCGTCGTCGCCGAGGCGACGCCGGCGGAGAGCAGCACGACCAGGGGGGTGAAGAGCACACCGAGCGAGACCAGCTTGATCTCGCGCGCGCCGATCTTCTTGCCGAGGTACTCGGGGGTGCGGCCGACCATCAGGCCGCCGATGAAGACGGCGAGCAGGACGTAGAGCAGCATCGAGTAGAGGCCCGCCCCCGCCCCGCCGAAGATCACCTCGCTGAAGCCGAGGTTGGCGAAGGGCACCGCGCCGCCGAGCCCGCTGAGCGACTCGAAGGCGGCGTTGACCGCGCCGCAGGAGGTGACCGTCGTCACCGCCGTCCACAGCGACGAGTCGGCGATGCCGAAGCGCTGCTCCTTGCCCTCGAGGTTGCCGCCGGTGGAGCCGCCAAAGGCATGGGTGTGCAGGCCGGCGGCGTGCTGGGCCGGGGTGCCGTGCTGCTCGGCCATGTAGACGACGACCACGCCGGCGACGAAGAGGACGAACATCGCGGCGAAGATCGCCCAGCCCTGGCGCTGGTTGCCGACCATGCGCCCGTAGGTGTAGGTGAGGGCGGCGGGGATGACGAGGATCAGCAGCAGCTCGAAGAAGTCGGTCAGGCCGGTCGGGTTCTCGAAAGGCATCGCCGAGTTGACGCTGAAGAAGCCGCCGCCGTTGGTCCCCAGCTCCTTGATCGCCTCCTGCGATGCGACCGGCCCACCCGGCAGCGTCTGGACGCCGCCGGCGAGCGTGTGGATCGCCGTGTAGTGGCCGAGGTTCTGGATCGTGCCCTGCGAGACGAGGAAGAGCGCACCGACCACCGATACCGGCAGCAGAATGTAAAAGAGGATGCGGACCAGGTCCCCCCAGAAGTTGCCGATCTCCCGCCCGCTGCGGGCGACGATGCCGCGGATCAGCGCGACGACGACGGCGATCCCGACCGCGGCCGAGACGAAGTTCTGCACCGCCAGCCCGGCCATCTGGGCGAAGTAGGTGAGCGTCGTCTCACCGCCGTAGTACTGCCAGTTGGTGTTGGTGATGAAGGAAGAGGTCGTGTTGAAGTTCAGGTCCCACGGAGCGGAGTGGAATCCCTGTGGGTTGAACGGCTGGACGCCCTGCGTGCGCAGGACCAGATACAGCGCGATCCAGAAGAGCAGTGAGAAGACGACCAGGCTGCGGGCATAGCCCTTCCAGTCCTGCCCCTCCTCGGGCCGCACGCGCAACACCCTGTAGGTGAGGCGCTCGATCGGTCCGACAAGGGGGGACAGGAAGACGCGCCGGCCGGTGAAGACCCGCGCCATGTAGATGCCGACCGGCTTGACCAGCGCGACCAGCACGGCGACGAAGACGGCGATCTGCAGCCAGCCCTGGACCATCAGAGCTTCTCCCCGCGCAGCAGCGCGTAGACCAGGTAGACGCAGACCAGCGCCGAGACGATCAGGCCGAAGAGATCGGCAGCGGAGAGCGCGGCAAGGGGCAGCGCGCTCATATCCGGTCGATCAGGTCGATCGCCCAGTAGAAGAGGGCGAAGAGAGCAACGGCTATGGCGATCGAAGGGAGATCGACGAGCACGGTCCGATCATGCGCCCGAACCCGTCAAGGCCGCGTGAACACAGGCAGCGTCCGTATACAGATTTCGTGAAGATCGACCGTGGTCGACTTTTCTGCCGCTATGCGGTCGAAACCTCGACCGCGCTAGACAGCGAAGCGGTAGCCGACCCCCGGGTCGGTGCGGATGTAGTGGGGGCCGTCGGGGGGCTCGATCTTGCGGCGCAGGTTGGCTACGTGGGCGCGGAGGATCTGCAGGTCGTCCGCGTAGGCCGGGCCCCAGACCTCGGCCAGCAGGGCGCTGTCGGTCATCAGCCGGCCCCGGTTCTGGGCCAGGGTGCGCAGCAGCTCGAACTCGGTCGGGGTCAGGTGCACGGGCTCGCCGTCGCGGCGGACACTGCGCGCCGCGAGGTCGATCTCGAGGCCCTCGGCGACGATCTTCGGCTCCGCGGTCTCGGGCTTGGCGCGGCGCAGCACGGCCTCGAGTCGCGCAACCAGCTCGGGTGGGCCGAACGGCTTGGTCACATAGTCGT
>DAIRWC010000169.1:0-4322 GCA_036802505.1 Solirubrobacterales bacterium | reverse complement strand
TTGCCGCATCGATCGACAGCACCACGCCGCGCTCGTATATCTCGGCGACCTCGGGGGCGTCGACGAAGCGTCGCCCGCCGGGAAGGACGCTGGTGTCGAGGACGATCCCGTCGAAGATGTCGATGTTGGGAGCGGAGAGCACATGCTCGACCTTGCCCAGCTCCTCGCCGTCGCTCGAAAACACCGGCACGCCCTTCGACAGGGTGAGGAATGAGGTGGGGGCGCCGAGATCGGCCATTGGGCAGCCGAGCCTAGCGAGACGCGGCGGCGGGTGCCGCCAAGGTCGCTTGCTCCCTCCACATACCGGGGGCTATGCTCGGTCGGTTCTTCAAACCAGAGGAGAGACGATGGCAATTGGATTGAGACTCAAGTTCGCCGGCACCACCCAGGAGCAGTACGACGCCGTCCAAAACCACATGGGAATCGACGACAACCCACCCGACGGTCTGATCTTCCACTCGGCCGGCCCGATCGAGGAGGGCTGGGGCATCATCGATTTCTGGGAGTCGCGCGACCACTTCGACCGTTTCCAACAGGGCCGCCTCTTGCCCGCCATCGGAGAACTGGGCGATCGGGCGCCGCAGGGCCCTCCGGACATCAAGGAGTTCCCGGTGCACCACTTCACCAAGCCGTAGCGAGCGGTCGATGTCGCTCAACCTCGCATCGCTGCTCACCGAGAGCGCTGGGCGGACGCCGGATGCGCCGGCGATCCGCCTCGGCGAGGCCGAGCTGAGCTACGGGGATCTGGACGACGGCAGCGCCCGCTTGGCGACCATGCTTCGCGAGAAGGGCGTGCGGCCCGGGGACCGGGTCGGGGTGATGCTGCCCAACGTGCCCGAGTTCCCGGTCGCCTACTACGGCGTGCTTCGGGCCGGCGCGATCGTCGTGCCGATGAACGTGCTGCTGAAGCGGCGCGAGATCACTTTCTACCTCGAGGACTCGGGCGCGAAGCTGCTGCTCGCCTGGCACGGCTTCTGTGCGGAGGCGTGCGACGGCGCCGAGGACTCCGGGGCGGAGCTGATCGAAGTCGACCCCGCCGGCTTCGCCGCGACGCTGGCCGGGCTCGAACCCACCCCGGGCCTGGCCGAGACCGACGAGGACGACACGGCGGTGATCCTCTACACCTCGGGCACCACCGGCAAGCCGAAGGGCGCCGAGCTGACCCACGCCAACCTGGCTCGCAACGCCGACGTCTCCTCGCGCACGACCTCCGAGATCAGCGCCGGCGATGTCGTCCTCGGCGCCCTCCCCCTCTTCCACTCCTTCGGCCAGACGGTCGCGATGAACGCCTCGCTCGGCGTCGGCGCCTGCCTCACCCTGGTGCCCAAATTCGACCCCGGCGAGGCATTGGCGACGATGCAGCGCGACGGCGTCACCCACTTCTACGGCGTGCCGACGATGTACGGCGCCCTGCTGCACCACCCCGAGCGCGAGAGCTTCGACACCTCCTCGCTGCGCATCTGCATCACCGGCGGGGCCTCGATGCCGGTAGAGGTACTGCGCGGCTTCGAAGACGCCTTCGGCGCCAAGGTGATGGAGGGGTACGGTCTCTCGGAGACCTCGCCGGTCGCCTGCTCCAACCATCCCGACAAAGAGCGCAAGGCGGGCTCGATCGGCACCCCGATCGAGGGAGTCGAGATGCGGGTCGTCGACGAGAACGACGAGCCGGTCGCCCAGGGCGAGGTCGGCGAGATCGTGATCCGCGGCCACAACATCATGAAGGGCTACTGGCAGCGCCCCGACGCCACCGAGGAGGCGATGCGCGGCGGCTGGTTCCACAGCGGCGACATGGCCCGCGTCGACGAGGACGGCTTCTTCTACATCGTCGACCGCAAGAAGGACCTGATCATCCGCGGCGGCTACAACGTCTATCCGCGCGAGGTCGAGGAGGTCCTCTACGAGCACCCGAAGATCCGCGAAGCGGCCGTCGTCGGCGTCCCCCACGACGAGTGGGGCGAGGAGATCGGCGCCGCGGTCGTCCTCCACGACGGCGAGGAGCTGCCCCCCGAGGAGGTCAGCGCCTACGTCAAGGACCGCATCGCCGCCTACAAGTACCCCCGCGTCGTCTGGTTCCTCGACGAGCTCCCCAAAGGCCCGACCGGCAAGATCCTCAAGCGCGAGATCGAGACCCCCGCGGCTGTGTGACGAAGTCGCCCAGTGGGACTGGCTGGCTGGCCAGGATCGCGGTAACCTCCTCTCCCAGCCGCCTCAAGCCGCCCCGACCCAAGGAGAGAGATGAGCGTCGCATCCCAGAGCCTGATGGACAACGTCACCTACGTGGATCTCTACAAGCGCTGGGAGCAGGGCAACTGGAGCGCCTATGACATCGACTTCTCCGAGGATCGCAACGGCTGGGAGGCGCTGAGCGACATCCAGCGGCGCTCGGCGATGTGGATCTACTCGATGTTCTACTACGGCGAGGACCGCGTCGCCGACACCCTCGCCCCCTACATCAACGCCGCGCCGACCGAGGAGCAGTCCTACTTCCTCGCCACCCAGCAGGTCGACGAGGTCCGTCACTCGATCTTCTTCCACCGCTTCTTCAAGGAGGTGATCGGGGTCGGCGGCGACTCGATCCAGCAGACCCTCTCCTCGACGATGCCGCAGCTCAACTGGGGCTACCGCGGCATCTTCGACCGGCTCGACGTCATGGCCGACGAACTGCGCAAGGACCGCTCGCTGCCCAAGTACGCGCAGGCGATCACCCTCTACCACCTGATCGTCGAGGGCAGCCTCGCCCAGCCCGGCCAGCACTTCATCGAGGACTTCTTCGCTTCGAAAGAAACGATGCCCGGCTTCAGCGACGGGATGGGCAACGTCTCCAAGGACGAGCAGCGCCACATCGGCTTCGGCGTCAAGGTGCTCTCCGAGCTGCTCGGGGAAGGCAACCCGGGCTGGGAGGAGAACCGCGCCGCCGTCACCGAGCTGCTGCGCGAAACGCTGCCCTACGGGCCCGCCGTGTTCTACCCGCCCAACATGGACCGCGAATACACCGAGTGCTACGGCTTCTCACTCGAGGACATCTTCTCCTTCGGCCTCAAATTGATCCGCCAGCGCTGGCGCACGATCGGCTACCCGACCGAGGAGATGCCACCCGGCGTCTTCCCCTTCGACCCCGAGGCCTCGGCCGAGGAAGTCGCCGCGCGCCAGGTGCAGCTGATGGAGGCCGGCGTGCTCGGCCCGCCCGAGGGCCCGGTCCCCGACGCCTCGCCGGAGACGCAGCGCCTCTACTTCGACGTGGTCAAGCGCGTCGCCAACCCCGCTGCCGCCAACGGCTCGCCGCTCGTCTACCAGTACCGCTTCAGCGACGCAGCCCCCTGGCACATGACGATCGACAACGGCTCCACCAGGGCCGAGCCGGGCGAGGCCCCCAACCCGACGCTGACGATCGAGGCGAACTGGGCCGACTTCGTCGCGATGGGCAAGCCGGAAGCCAAGCCGCTGAAGATGATCCTGCAGCGCCGTCTCCGCCCCCGCGGCCCGATCCGCGAGATCGTCCGGATGCGCAAGGTGTTCGGTTAGGAGATAGGCGGGCGCTTCTCCGCCCAGGGCCGCTCGGCCTCGAGTTGGGCGGCCAGTGAGATGAGGGTCGCCTCGTCGCCGGGGCGGCCGACAATCTGAACCGCGAGCGGCAGGCCGTCGGCGGCGAAGCCGGCGGGTACCGACATCGCCGGGTTGCCGAGGTGGTTCCACGGCACGCAGTAGGGATAGAAGCGGCTCATGCCGAGGATCGTCCACAGCGCACCCCGCCCCTCCCAGCGACGCACCGGCGGCGCCGTGCCGCCCATCACCGGGGTCATCAGGACGTCGTGGTCAGCGAAGATCGCGTTGACGCGCGTTGCGTCGGCCCGGCGGCCGCGCATCGCCCGCTCGAACATGCCGTCGGTGATCAGGCGGCCCATCTGGCCGAATCTCTTGGTGCGGCGTTCGAGCCGCTCGGGGCGCGGCACCGCGACGAAGTCTTCTGCGATCCCACGCAGGTAGCGAGGGACGATGTTGTTGCCGATCCCGCCCCAGTCGGGATCGCGCTGCGCCGTCTCGTGCCCCAGCGACCGCAGCAGCTCGGCGGTCTCGGCGACGGCGTTTTTCGCGACGTCGGAGACGGTGGGGGGAGCGGCGGCGCGGGGTGGGGCGGTGGAGTAGGCGATCCGCAGCTTGCCGGGCGAGGTGCGCGCCGACTCGACCAAGGGCCGCTCGGGCGGCTGTGGCGCCTCCGGGTCGGCCGAGCCGCCGCTGACGACGTCGAGCCAGAGGGCGGTGTCGAGGACGCTGCGGCTGAGGCAGCCGGCGGCCGAGAGTCCGTTCCAGTGCTCGACCAGGGG
>DAIRWC010000168.1:0-4324 GCA_036802505.1 Solirubrobacterales bacterium | reverse complement strand
CGGCCGACGGGCCTCAAACGTCCATATAGCGGACGTTTGAGGCCCGTCGGCAGCTTTATTTGTGCGTGCTCTGGCCCACCTGGGTCGTCAGGGTCGCTTTCGGGGCGCCGGAGGCGACCTTGGCGGCCTTGACGTTGAAGCGCAGCGTCCCTTTGCGCAGCCCCGAGATTTTGACGATGGCGAAGGTCGAGCTCGCCGTCTTCGTCACCTTCAGTTTGCCGGGCTTGCGCGAAGCAACCGCGAGCAGACCGTGTTTGCCGACCAGGGCCAGCCCGTTGAGCTTGAACTTGTCGAGTGGGCTCGCCCAGGTCAGGGTGATCTGGAGCGTCTTGGTCGCCGCGCCGACGGTGATCTTGTGAACTTTGCTCTGACCCTGTTTGAGCAGGTCGGTGAACTGCTGCGGCGGGGTCTGGCAGGTCAGCGCCGCCCCGATGCTGTTCATCGCCGCCTGCAGTTCGTTCGTGTCTGCCACCGGGAAGTACTTGCCGCCGGTGTCTTTGGCGATTTTTTTCAGCCGCGCCTGGTCCGGTCCCGGCGCGATCCCCGCGCCGAAGCCGATCACGTAGGTCGGCACCTTGTGGTTGAGGTGCCCTTCGTTATAGGTGCCGATGTCGTGGCCGCCGTCGGTGAGGAAGACCCTCGCGTCGGCGCCCGGGTTGTCGGCGTCGGACTTGGCGAAGGCGCCGTTGTAATCGGTGGCGCCGTTGTCGGCTTTGATCGCGGCGTCGAGGGCGCTGCGCATCGCGTTCGCGTTCGCGCCGACGGCCTCGGGCGGGAAGACGGTGTTGGCGGCCGGAATCGAGATGATCGGGGGAGCTTCGATTCCCGACCCGAACTCGACCGCGCCGAGCTGCGTGCTGGGCGCGAGGTCGTCGATCAGCAGGCTCATCCCCTGCACGCGGAGCTTGTTCGGGTCGGTGATTTCCATCGAGCCGGAGTCGTCGATGATCGCCTCGATGTTGCTCGCGCTCTTGCAGCTCGACGCGCTGATGGTCGCCGCAGAGGCGCCGGGCGCAGCGATCAGTCCAACTACGAGGAGCGCGATGGCCCCCGGTCCCAACAGCAGCTTTGCGACTCGTCTCATCTGGTTCTCCCCAAATCGAAGGTGTCGAACGGCCAGCGTAGCGCGGTTTGCGCCGAGGTCCGATCGGTCGCGGACGTGTTATCGAGCTCAGTGAAGGATTGTGGCCGTCATAGGGGCCACAATCCTTCATTCTCCGCTCAGACGGCGAGGATCAGCGAGTAGATCACGCCGCCGACGATGCAGTAGATGCCGAACGGCGTCAGGCGGTTCGTCTCGAAGAAGCGCAGCAGGAACTTGACCGCGAGGTAGGTGGTCAGCGCCGCCGCCAGGGCGCCGACCAGCGCCGGGCCGCGCACTCCGTCGCCGGCGTGTCCCATCAGTTCGGGGAGCTTCAGCACGCCGGCGGCGCCGATGATCGGCGTCGCGAGCAGGAAGGCGTAGCGGGCCGCGTCCTCGTTGGAGAGGCCGAAGAGCAGCCCGCCGCCCATCGTTATCCCCGAGCGCGAGATGCCGGGAACCAGCGCCGCCGCCTGCGCGGTGCCGATCCCGAACGCCTGCTTCCAGGTCAGCTTGGCGATGCGGCTGTCGGAGTCGCCTTTGTAGTCGTCCGGTTGCGGCGGTCGGCGGCGGAAGCGCTCGAAGACGAGCAGCAGGATGCCGTTGAGGATCAGGAAGGCCGCCGCGGTGGAGGCGGAGGCGAAGAGGGTGCGCAGCGGATGCTCGAGCGCCAGGCCGACGATCCCGGCCGGGATCGTCCCGGCGACGAGCAGCCAGCCGAGTCGGGCGTCAGTGTCCCCGGCCTCGATCTGGCGGGTGCGCAGCGAGCGGCCGAGCCCGCGGAAGATCCGCTTCCAGTCGTCGAGGAAGAGGAAGAAGAGGACGATGGCGGTGGCGCAGTGCGTGGCGACGAGAAAGGCGAGGAAAAAGTCGTCGTTCTGGTGGATGTTCCAGCCGAAGATGCTGGGCGCGATCACGCCGTGGCCGAGGCTGGAGATCGGGAAGGGCTCGGCGATGCCCTGGAGCAAGCCGAGCACGAGTGCCTGGAAGTAGGAGATCGGGTGCATCGGCGCGGGCGCTCATCCTAGTTCAGTACATAAAGCGAAAATGAGACGGCCGGGCGGAGCGGCCTAGCCTGTCAGTAGCGCGGAGGCTCGCGAACTTCGCGCCGGTCATCGACGATGACGTCGCCATCGCGGCGCCGGCGGGTCATGGCTCCCCACTGCCAGAGGCCGATGATCAGGCCGACAACGCCGGCGATCATCAGGATCAGCCCGACCGTGTCGAGGCTGACGCCCTTGACCTGGAGGTTGGTTGCGTAGCGCAGAATCGCGCCCACGGCGATCAGGAAGAGTGCTCCGGCGGTAGTCATGGAGCCAAAAGTACCCCCCGGTTTGACTCGCTAAACCGTCGCGTCTCCCCTTTTTGCCCAGAGTCGTTTCAAAGAATTTTCATTCTGCGCACCACCCGCGCGCATCTTTATGTCTGAGTACAATCATGCAGACGATGAGAGAGAGCTGGACAGACGAGCGCCTTGACGACGGCTTCGACCGAGTGTCGGCGGACATTCAGTCCCTGCGCGACGAGACGAGCGGTTTGCGAAAGGAGATGCGCTGGGAATTCGGCTCCGTTCGCCAGGAATTCGGCTTCGTTCGTCAGGAGATCGGCTCGGTGCGTGAGGAGGCCGGCTCCTTACGCCAGGAAATGAACGCCCGGTTCGAGCATCTGGAGGGTCGTTTCGACGACCTGCAGCGCACCCTGATGCAGGTGGGAGGCGGCGTGATCGTCGCCCTTCTCGGGGTCATCGCGACGCAGCTCTGACGTCATACGAGGGCAGCGTCGCGGGGCTGGTCCCGAGTCTCCTCGGTGTGGTGATAGCGACCGCCACGCAGCATCGAGGCCGCGGCGGCGACGAGGCAGGCGACGATGGCGAAGCTGAAGGCGATGTCGAGCCCGTCGCGGAAGGGCCCTGAGATCAGGTGCGGGAAGAAGCGGGAGCCGGTCAGCACGGCGTGGGCGTGGGCGGGCAGTGCGGCCAGGGCTTCGGCGCTGACCAGGTGCTGAACCGGGTTGTAGCCGAGGAAGGCCGCGAAGAGGACCGAGATCGGCGGTGCCTGCGAGGCGTGGTGGGCGGCGGCGGCGGAGACGCCGTGGGCCTGCAGCCCACTGCTCAAGGTCGCCGGCAGGCTGGAGGCGAGGCCGACGATCAGCAGGGTGAAGAAGATCCCGATCGAGAGCACCTGGGCCGAGTTCTGGAAGGTCTGGTTCATGCCGCCGCCGGCGCCGCGATCGCCGGGCGGCAGGCTGTTCATCACGGCGGCGCGGTTGGGGGCGGCGAACATCCCCATCGAGACGCCGTTGAAGAAGAGGATCGCGGCGAAGACCCAGTAGGTGAAGTCGGTCGGCAGCGCGATCAGCATGGCGAAGCTGAGCGCCGCGCCGATCATCCCGCCGGTGGCGAAGGGCCGGGCGCCGTAGCGATCGGAGAGCAGGCCGGAGATCGGGCCCGCGATCAGGATCCCCAGGGTCAGCGGAAGCATGTAGATGCCCGCCCAGAGCGGCGTTTCCGTGAAGCCGTAGCCGTGCAGGGGCAGCCAGATCCCCTGCAGCCAGATGATCAGCATGAACATCAGCCCGCCGCGGGCGACGGCGGCGAGGAAGGTCGAGAGGGTGCCGAAGGTGAAGGCGCGGATGCGGAACAGGGTCAGCCGGAACATCGGCTCGGCGACGCGCAGCTCGATCGCCGCGAAGGCCGCCAGCGAGACGACCGAGCCGGCCAGCAAGGCGAGCACCTTCGGGCTCTCCCAGCCGGTCGGCGAGCCGCCGTAGGGGCGGATCCCGTAGGTGACCGCGACCATCGCCAGGACGAGGCCGAGGGCGAAGGTCGCGTTGCCCCACCAGTCGATCGCGGCGCGGCGCGGCTCGCTGCGCTCCTCCAGTTTCAGATACGCCCAGACGGTGCCGAAGAGGCCGACCGGGACCGAGATCAGGAAGACGAGGCGCCAGTCGATCGGCGCCAGCAGTCCGCCCAGGACGAGGCCGACGAACAAGCCGCTGACGCCGACGATGTTGTTGATCCCGAGCGCCATGCCGCGCTGGTCGGCGGGGAAGGCGTCGGTGATGATCGCCGCCGCGTTGGCCAGCAGGCAGGCGCCGCCGACCCCCTGGACGACGCGGAAGGCGACCAGGTAGGCGGCGCCTGCCTGCCCGGTCATCCAGTCGATCGTCAAGAGCAGCGAGGCGACCGTGTAGATGACGAAGCCGAGGTTGTAGATGCGCACCCGGCCGAACATGTCGCCGAGC
>DAIRWC010000167.1:0-4378 GCA_036802505.1 Solirubrobacterales bacterium | reverse complement strand
GCGACGATCCGCTTGATGAAGTTCTGGCTCGACTCGGCTTCGGTCGGCCGCTGACAGGACTGGCGCGGCGAGTGAGGCGCCCCGCATTCGGTGCCGTTGTCGGCGCCCGCGGGCGGATGGAAGACGACGATGTCGCCTGGACTGGGGTCCTTGAAGTGGTAGAGGAAGCGGTTGACGAGCACGCGCTGGCCGACGTCGAGGGTGGGCTCCATCGATTCCGAGGGAATCTGGTAGGGCTTGATCAGCCAAGCCTGAATCGCCAGCGCCAGGCCGAGCGCCAAGGCGACGATGACGACCAGCTCGATCAGGCCGCCGGCCTTGCTTTCCGGCTTGGGGATCCGCGGTCTCAGGCCGAGCCCTCGCCGGAGTCGCCGGAATCCTCCTGCGGCGACTCATCCTCGGCATCCTGCGCCGCGGCGGTGTCCTCGGTCTCCCCTGCACCGGGCGCCTCAGCGTCCGTGCCTACATCTGAATCTGCACCAGCTTCCTCAGCTTCTGCCGCCTGCGCCTCTCCGGTGGGTGGCGTGGAGGTGGGCTCGTCGCCCGCAGCCTCCGGCGAGGACGAGGAGTCCTCCTCCGCGACAGGACCCGCCGGCTGTGGCTCAGGCGCCGAGATCAGCTCGTCGTCGATCCCCCAGCGCCGCTCGGCGACCCTGGCGGCCTTGCCGATCCGGCCGCGCAGGTAATAAAGCTTGGCCCGGCGCACGTCGCCGCGGGCGGCGATCTCCAGTTTCTCGATCTTGGGCGAGTGCAACGGGAACGTCCGCTCGACTCCGACCCCGAACGACTGCTTGCGGACGGTGAACGTCTCGCGGGCCCCGGAGCCCTGTCGCTTGAGGACGATCCCCTCGAAAACCTGGGTGCGGCGGCGGCTGCCCTCGATTACCTGGAAGTGGACGCGCACGCGATCGCCCGGCGCGAAGGACGGAAGTCCCTGCCGCTGCTGGCGACGCTCAATGCTGTCGATTACGGTGCTCATTTGGCGAGAAAAAGCCGCCGGACCCAGGTGCGGGTGCCGCGCGGCCGAGGAATCGTACCTACTCGGGATCTTTTTCGAACTGCTCGGCTCGCGCGCGGCTCTGCTCGGCCCGCCACGCGCGCACCCGCTCGTGGTCGCCGGAGACCAGGACGTCGGGCACCCCCCAGCCTCGATACGAGGGCGGACGGGTGTAATGCGGGTACTCCGGCGCCCCCTCCAGAACGCGGCTGAAGGACTCCTCGACCGCACTCCGCTCGTGCCCGAGGGCGCCCGGCAACTTGCGCATCAGCACGTCGGCGACCACCATCGCCGGCAGCTCTCCCCCGGCCAAGACGTAGCGGCCGATCGACACCTCGTCATGCGCCAGGTGCTCGTGGACGCGCTCGTCGAAGCCCTCGTAGCGGCCGCAGAGCAGCGTCACGTGGTGCTCCTGCGTCAGCTCGTCAGCAAGCTCATCGTCGAGCAACCGCCCGGTCGGCGAAAGCAAGACGATCCGCGGACTCTCCCCGTGTGGATAGGCAGCCTCGAGGGCCGCGTCAACGACATCGACCCGAAGCACCATCCCCGCCCCACCCCCATAAGGGGCGTCGTCGACCTGCCCGGCCCCGAGCGGAGTCGTATCGCGGTAGTTGAAGAACCGCAGCTCGTGGCCTTTGCCCAGCGCGTTCTGCACCGAGCGCTGCGACTGGAACCAGTCGAAGGCCTCCGGAAAGAGGGTGAAGACGTCGAGCTTCAAGCGCTCAGTCGAGGATGTCGACGACGACGCGGCGATCGAGACGGACGGCGGCCGCCTTGGCGACGGTCCGGATCGCGTTGGCAACACGCCCGCCTTTGCCGATCACACGGCCAAGATCGTCCTCGGCGACGCTGATCTCATAGATCAGGTCCCCGTCCTCTTCGAGCTCCTCGACCTCGACTGCGTCGGGGTCCTCGACCAGCGCTCTGACGAGAAACTCCAGTAGCTCGGTCACCGCTAGCTTCCGGAGGCGGCGATGCCCTTGGTCCGCAGCAGCGTGGCCACGGTCTCCGAGGGTTGCGCTCCGTGCTCCAGCCAGTGGCGGGCGCGCTCCTCGTCGAACTCGATCGTCGAGGGCTCCGTCTGCGGGTTGTAGCGACCGATCGTCTCGATCGTCCGCCCGTCGCGCGGGGAGCGTTTGTCGGCGACGACGATCCGCCAGATCGGGTTCTTCTTCGAACCCACTCGTCTAAGTCTTATTCGTACGGCCATCGGCCGGGCAGATTAGCGCCTACGGTACTTGGGGCGCGGAGCGCCGCCCGCTCCGCCCGCCATCTGGGCGAGCTGCTGCGGGCTGGGCTGCTCGCCGGACATCATCTGCCGCATCATTTTGCGCATCTGGTCGAACTGCTTGACCAGCTGGTTGACCTGCTGGATCTTGGTCCCCGAGCCATGCGCGATCCGTTTGCGCCGCGAGCCCTTGATGATCGCCGGGTTGGCGCGCTCCAGCGGGGTCATCGAGAGGATGATCGCCTCGACCCGGTCGAGCTCGCCCTCGTCGACCTCGGCGTTCTTCAGCTGTTTCATCGCCCCCATCCCCGGCAGCATCCCGATCAGGCCGCTGAGCGGGCCCATCTTGCGCACCTGGCGCATCTGCTGGAGGAAGTCCTCGAGCGTGAAGCGGTCGCTTTCGAGTTTCTTCTGCAGGTCCTCGGCCTGGCGCTCGTCGACCTGCTGCTCGGCTTTCTCGATCAGGCTGAGCATGTCCCCCATGCCGAGGATCCGCGAAGCCATGCGGTCCGGGTGGAAGCGATCGAAGGCCTCCAGTTTCTCGCCGGTCGAAGCGAAGAGGATCGGCTTGCCGGTGACGGCTTTGACCGAGAGCGCGGCGCCGCCGCGGGCGTCGCCGTCGAGCTTGGTCCGCCGTCGAACTCGGCCGCCTCGGCGAACGATTCGGCGACGCCGACGGCGTCCTGGCCGGTCATCGCGTCGACGACCAGCAGCACGTCGTGCGGCTTGGTCCGCTTGCGGATCTTGGCCAGCTCGTCCATCAAATCCGCGTCGACGTGGAGGCGCCCGGCGGTGTCGACGATGAGGACGTCACGGTTCTCTTCGCGGGCGCGGTCGAGCGCCCAGGCGGCGATCTCGACCGGGTCGGCGTCGGTGCCCTGCTCGTAGAAGGCCGCGCCGGCGCGCTTGCCCACGGTGACCAGCTGGTCGACGGCGGCCGGCCGATAGACGTCGCAGGCGGCGAGGGCGACGTTTTTGCCCGACTCGCCGAGATGGCGGGCCAGCTTTGCGCAGGCAGTCGTCTTGCCCGAGCCCTGCAGCCCAGCCATCAGGATCACCGTCGGGCCGTTGGAGGCGAAGGCCAGCTCG
Source organism: Solirubrobacterales bacterium (assembly GCA_036802505.1). Classification (GTDB taxonomy): domain Bacteria; phylum Actinomycetota; class Thermoleophilia; order Solirubrobacterales; family 70-9; genus VRUE01. The sequence continues at coordinate 1,064 of DAIRWC010000167.1, read as the reverse complement.
CGCCCGGTGCCGCCCATCAGCCCGGTCAGCTCCTCGTTGACGATTTTCACCACCTGCTGGCCCGGGTCGAGGCTCTCCAGGACCTCGGCGCCGAGGCAGCGCTCCTTCAGCGTCTTGGTGAAGGCTTTGACGACCTTGAAGTTGACATCGGCCTCGAGCAGGGCGAGGCGGATCTCGCGCATCGCCGCATCGACGTCTCCCTCGTTCAGCTTGCCGCGCGAGCGGACATCGGAGAGGGTCGCCTGGAGGCGATCTGAGAGCTGGTCGAACACCGAAGCGGAGCTTAGGGCAGTGCGGTCGAGGTTTGGCTCGCTATCCGCACCAAACCTCGACCGCGCCTACTCCGCGAGCAGGGCGCGGGCGAAGTCGGCAGGATCGAACGGGCGCAGGTCCTCCAGCGACTCGCCGGTGCCGATCAGTTTCACCGGGATGCCGAGCTCGTTGGCGATCGCCAGCACGATCCCGCCCTTGGCGGTGCCGTCGAGCTTGGTCAGGACGACGCCGTCGACCTCGACCGCTTCGGAGAAGATCTTCGCCTGGCGCAGGCCGTTCTGGCCGGTCGTCGCGTCGATCGAGATCAGCGTCTCGTGCGGCGCGTCGGGCATCTGCTTGGCGATCACGCGGCGCACCTTGGTCAGCTCGTCCATCAGGTTGCCCTGGGTGTGGAGGCGGCCGGCGGTGTCGACGATGACCACGTCGGCGCCGCGGGCACGGGCGGCGGCGACCGCGTCGAAGGCGACCGCACCGGGGTCTCCGCCCTCCTTCGAGCGAATCAGTTCGGCGCCGGCGCGCTGCGACCACTCGGCCAGCTGCTCGGCCGCGGCGGCGCGGTAGGTGTCGGCGGCCGCGAGGACGACCGAGAGGCCGAATTCCTTGGAGAGATGCCAGGCGAGCTTGCCGATCGTCGTCGTCTTGCCGGTGCCGTTGACGCCGACCATCAGCAGCACCGCCGGCTCGCCGCTGAGGTCGATCGGGGCACGGCCGCCCGAGGCAACCTCGGCGAGGATCTCGATCAACCGCTCGCGGACCGCCTCGCCGTCAGCCGAGACGGCGCCGCTCTCGAC
>DAIRWC010000166.1:0-4396 GCA_036802505.1 Solirubrobacterales bacterium | reverse complement strand
GCGACGCCCTCGTCCGCCTGCTGCGCGTGGTCGGGCACGAGGTCGAGAGCGAGTACTACGTCAACGACGCCGGCGGGCAGGTGCGGCGCTTCGCCGCCTCGATCGCCGCGGCGATGACCGGCGCCGAGGTCCCCGAGGACGGCTACGAAGGCGCCTATGTCGCCGATCTCGCCGAGCAGATGAAGGCCGAGGGAGTCGACCCCGCCGACACCGAGGCGGTCGGTCGGCGCGGCATCGAGCTGATCCTGGACGGCGTGCGCGCCACTCTCGACCGCTTCGGAGTCGGCTTCGACGGCTGGTTCTCCGAGCGCGACCTGTACGCGACGGGCGAGGTCGAGGCCGCGCTCGAGCGCTTGGAGCAGCGCGGCCACACCTACAAGACCGACGGAGCGCTGTGGCTGCGCAGCACCGACTTCGGCGACGACAAGGATCGCGTCCTGATCAGGGCCGACGGCGAGCCGACCTACCTCGCCGCCGACGTCGCCTACCACCGCGACAAGCTGGAGCGTGGCTTCGAGCACCTGATCAACGTGCTCGGTGCCGACCATCACGGCTACGCGCCGCGATTGCGCGCCGCGATCGCCGCCCTCGGAGCCGACCCGGAGGTGCTGGAGGCGCTGATCATGCGTCTCGTCCACATCGTCGAATCGGGCGAGCGGGCGCAGATGTCGAAGCGCAGCGGCGACTTCGTCTCGCTCGACGAGCTGGTCGACGACATCGGCGTCGATGCGGCGCGCTGGTTCATGCTCTGGCGCAGCCACGACACCACCGTCGACCTCGACCTCGAGCTGGCGCGGCGGGAGTCCAGCGAGAACCCGGTCTACTACGTCCAGTACGCCCACGCGCGGATCGCCAGCATCCTGCGCAAAGCCGGTGGCGAGGCGGGCGAGGCGGGGGTGTCGACCCCCGGCACCGCGCTGGTGGCGGCGGAGCGGGACCTGGTCAAGCGCCTGCTCGAGTTCCCCGAGGAGGTCCGCGAGGCGGCGGCGCGGCGGGCCCCCCATCGCATCTGCGCCTACTCGACCGCCGTCGCGGCCGACTTCCACGCCTTCTATCGCGACTGCCAGGTCGTCGGTGCCGAGGGAGAGGGGGTCGAGCGCTCGCGCCTCGGCCTCTGTCAGCTCACCCAGCGGACGATCGCCGCTTCGCTCGGCCTGCTTGGCATCTCCGCCCCCGAGCAAATGTGAGGGTCCTGGCGGAGATCCCCGCCCGGTCCTCGTCCGAGCTTCGCACCGGGACGCTGCGCCGCGCCGACCTCGCCGTGTACGGCAGCTTGTTGGAGGAACTGCGCCCGACGCGCTCGGTTCTGGTTACTGGAGAGGCGCCGGGCAGGAGAGGGGTGGCAGCTGGGTTGGCGGCCGCGGCCGCGGCAACTGGGACCCGCACGGCGCTGCTCGAGTGCGAGCTCGCCGAGCCGGGACTCGCCGAGGCGCTCGGCCTCGCCGCTGCGCCCGGGCTCCACGAGTACCTGCTTGGGACCGCGGACTCGGAGGCGATCCTGAAGCCGGTCGTCCTGGCCGGGCCGGGCTCTGCCGAAGCGAGCGATCCGCTGGTCTGCGTGGTCGCGGGCCGGCCGGCGGACGACGGCGCCGCCTTGCTCGACTCGGAGCGATTCCGCCATGCGGTGGCCGGCCTCCACGATGCCTACGAGCTGCTGGTGATCGACGGCCCGCCGCCCGCTCGGGCCGGGGAGCTGCTTGCGGCGATGGCGGTAGCCGAGGTCACGCTCGTCTGGTCGGAGCGAGGGATGCCGCCGCCGAGCCTCCCAGGCCCGGCTGCCGGTCTCGTCGTCCAGGCCTGAACCGGCTCAGAGGTCGTAGCGGGCGAGATCGGCGTCCAGCCGTTCGGCGTCCTCACCCTGTGGGCCACTCGCCGAAGCGCCCCCCGGTCCGGGCGGTTTTGCTGCCCGCCGCCAGCGCAGCACGCCGAAGGCCAGGGCCAGTGCGGCGAAGACGAAGGCGATCACCGGCACCAGGTAGGCGGAGAGGTCGAACCCCGAGCCACGCGGCAACGCGAGCACCGCCGGGCCGTACTGGGCGACCAACGCGTCCTTGACTTCCGCCTTGGTCTTGCCTTCGGCGATCAGGTGCTTGACGAGGACGCGCTCGCGCTGGGCCTGCGGCGATTCGGCCAGCTCCAGCAGGGTGCCGCAGATCGGGCACATCACTTCGCCTTCGACGTCGTTGACGCTCGTCTGCGGCGCCGCGGCGAGGGCAGGGAACGGGATCGCCAGGGCGAGCACCAGCACCAGCAGCGCCCGGGGCGCGTTTCTCGCGCATAGCGATAGAAAGGCGCCCCGCCGGCTCATCGTGCCCCTTCGACGATCGGCACGACCTGCTTTTCGAGGAAGCTCTGGTCGACCGGTCCGCGCCAGATCAGCGCCAGGCGTCCGCGCGGGTTGACGAGGAAGTTCTCGGGGACCCCGGTGGAGCCGAAGGCGGCGCTGCGCTCGTCGCCGATCGAGCGCAGCTGCGGGTAGCGAATGTCGTAGTCGTGGACGAAAGCGAGCGCGTCGTCGCTGTTGTCCTGGACGTTGATGCCGAGCACGCTGACGCCGCGCTTGCGGTACTGCCGGGCGAAGCGATCGAGGACCGGCGCCTCCTGCCGACAGGGGATGCACCACGAGGCCCAGAGATTCACCAGCACCCAGCGACCGCGGTAGGCGGCGATGTCGCTCCGCTTGGCTTCGTCGCCGAGGACCGACAGCTCCTTATCGGGAACCGGGTCGCCGACGGCGATCTTCGCCTCGCCCTTGCTCAGCAGCCCAAAAGCGAGCAGGCCGATGACGGCGAGGACTGCGAGGCTGGCGAGGAAGGCACGAGCGCTCAAGGGGAGGGAACACTAACCCTCGCGCCTTCCCGACTGGCCATAGAATCAGGGCTGATGCGGCGGTAGCTCAGTTGGTAGAGCGCGAGCTTCCCAAGCTCGAGGTCGCGGGTTCGAACCCCGTCCGCCGCTTTTTCCGGTCGCTACTTTTTGGTTTGAGGTGGGCTGAACCCAATCGGATGCTTTGGTTTCGGCGGGGGAGGGGTTGCAGGCCCGGCCGATCTCGACAAACGCGCGCATGATCTTGAGCAGGTCTCGATGTTGACTGCAACTGCTCGTTTGCTGCGGAGAAGCCGCGGGCGCGCGAGCGGTCGGTCAGGCGACGAGATGTGCTGATCCGGCTGGCGAAAGATCAGTCGATCGAGCCGGCCGGAGCGACCCACTGGCTGGTGAAGGCGAGCACGGTCGCAAGGGTGTCGAAGTGGCGGTCGTAATGCAGCACCCCGAAGCCCCGCTCCGCTGCTGCTGCGGCGATGAGTGCGTCAGGGACCCTGACCCGGTGGGCGCCGGCGGCGCCGCGCTGGGCCAGCTCGCGCATCGCCCAGGTCGCGGCGTCGGTGACCGAGCGGCTGATCGACGCCTGGCGAAAGGCCGCCATCGCCACCGCGACGCGCTCGACGGCGTCGCGGTCGGGCGCGTCGTAGATCATCTCCATCGTCACCGGCGGGCACGCGACCAGTTCACCTGCATTCACAACCTCGCGCCATTGCGGCGCGACCTCCTTGACCCCGGCGCGCGCCCAGGCAGAGGTGTCGGCCACCCAGGGGCCCTTGGGCCAGCTCACCGGCCCCAGGCGCGCTCGCGGGCGCTCCGCAAGCGATCGAGATCAAGACCTGAAGTGCCGTCGGCGACGCTGAGCGCGAAGTCCACGGCTTTCAACTCGGCGGCCTCGTCGCCCTCGAAGGCATCAGCGCCGCGCAGCGCCAGCTCCCGCACGACCTTAGAGGTAGGCGTCGAGGGACCCATCGCGGCGCGGCCGCGCTTGATCGCGCGATCCAGGGCGGGGTCGCGGGGGACCTGCACACGGTCGTTGCGCTGCTTACGCTGCGTCGCCACGGGATGAGTGTACCCGCTGGCGGGTACCAGGGACGTAACTCAGTTGGTAGAGCGCGAGCTTCCCAAGCTCCACCAGAATGAGAACGGTGGAGAACGGAGGCTAAACCGCCAGATCAGCATTTGGCTCTACAGAGCGGTTTCGCTGTTTTGTCTGCGGTCGCAATTTAGCCTCGGTTCGCCTCTGTTTGTCTGGGTTATCGCCACCGTTGTTGGGTTTTTGTTGGGATCGACAGGGAGCGTCGTAAGTCGGACAGGACGTTCCACGGACTCCGCGAACAGCCTGGCACACACTCAGCGGCGGGTGCTCGGTTGAGCGGGTGCAGTGCGCCGGGAATGGCGATCGGGTGAGTTGGGGAACGCCGGTTAGTGGTGGTGTCCACGCACCGTGCGCCAGGAGTCCCAGGTGATCTTGAGGATTACCGCGGTGATGCCAAGGCCGATCAGCGGGTCCACGATCGGCAGGCCGAGGGCCACGACGGCGGCGGTGGCGACGACGGCGAGGCTGACGTAGGAG
>DAIRWC010000165.1:0-4428 GCA_036802505.1 Solirubrobacterales bacterium | reverse complement strand
CTCCCACCTCGACCTCTACCGCCTCGGCGGGCTCGAGGACGAGGACCCGGCGCTGCTCGACGACTACCTCGACGCCGCCTCGGTCGCATTCCTCGAGTGGCCCGCCCTGGCCGAGCCGCAACTGGCCGGGCGCAACGTCACGGCGGTCCGCCTCGACCATGCCGGTGGCGACAGGCGACACATCGAGGTGGACAGCGCATCGGTCCCGGAATAACCGTGTTTCGGAAGGGGATGCTGCCCTGTAGCATCGCCCGAATACGCAACCGAACGAGGAGAGCGCTTGATGAAGGGACCGAAGACGCTGACGGCAGTGGTAGTGGGAATCGCGCTGCTGGCGAGCGCCGCTCCGGCCTCGGCGAAGAAAAGCGCCGCGTTCAAGCACTACGTCGCCTGCGGTCTGTCCCAGAAGGCGAAGCCGGCACACCACTGCCAGGGGGGACGCGACAAGGGCGCCTTCTTCCGCAGCAACAGGGGCGACGTCTTCTACACGGTCTGCGTCAAGTTCCCGACCAAGAAAAACCTCTGCGCCCCCAAACAGAAAGCGGAAAAGGGGACGCTCTACGTCAACAAGATCACCTCCAACATCCCGGGTGAACACAAGGTTTCCTGGTTCGTGAAGGGCAAGCGGGTCGGCCTCTTCAGCTTTGTCGTCGACCGGGCCGGCAAGTCCAAGCACGGGAAGTAGCCGCGGGCAGGCCGTGGTCGTCGTCGGCTTCGACACCGCGACCGCCGATACCGCCGTCGCCGCGACTCGCGACGGCGAGGTTCTGCACGAGGCGCTGCTCGGGCTCTCCGAGAAGGGCGGGCCTCAGCACACTACGGCGCTCCTGGCCGAGGTCGAGCGGGCGGTGGAAGCGTCAGGCGGCTGGGCCGCGGTCGGCCGGATCGCGGTCGGGATCGGCCCGGGCTCCTTCACCGGCCTAAGGGTCGGCATTGCCACGGCGCGGGCGCTGGGCCTCAGCCGAGGGTTGCCGCTGGGCGGCGTCGGAACCCTGGACGCACTGGCCCGGGGGCTCGGCGAGGTCGCGGGCGAGCGCGATTGCCTCGCCGTCCTCGATGCGCGCCGCGGCGAGGTCGCCGCCGCGGTCTACTCGGCGGCGGGCGAGCAACTGTGGGGGCCCTGGCTCGGCAGCCCCGAGGAGCTTGGGGCGCAGATCCCCGCGCTGCCCGAAGCGGCGCTGTGCGGAGGGTCGGGCGCTGTACGATTCAGGCAGCAGTTGACGAGCCAGGCGGTCGAGATCCCGGATGACGCCGACGCCGTGCACCGCGTCGCCGCGCGGCACATTTGCGCTCTCGCGGCGACCGGAACGGACGAGGACGAATCCGGCTCGATTGCCCCGATCTATCTGAGGCCCCCCGATGCGCAACGGTGGCGTGAGCGAGACTCTGTCCAAACAGCCGAGTGAGCTGAGCGGCGAACCGCCCGTGCGGCGGCTTGCCTACAGCGACCTGCCCGCTGTCATCTCGGTTGAGCGCCGCTCCTTCCCGGCCCCCTGGTCGCTGGCGATGTTCGTGCTCGAGCTCTCCAAGCCGTCGGGGATCTGCCTCGCCGCCACAGACGGGGACGTGCTGGCCGGCTACCTGGTCTGTTCGCGCTACGACCGCGTCTGGCATCTGATGAACGTCGCCGTGGCGCCGGAGCGGCGCCGTCAGGGAATTGCCAGCCGCCTGATCTCGCAGCTGATCGCCGAGGCCGGCGACCAGCTCCCGTTCACGCTCGAGGTGCGGGTCTCCAACCGCGACGCGATCGCGATGTACGAGAAGCTCGGCTTCCGCTCGGCCGGAGTGCGTCCTCGCTATTACCAGGACAACGGCGAGGACGCCCTGATCATGTGGCTGGACTGAAGTCGCCTTGATCCTCGCGATCGAGACGTCTTGCGATGACACCTGCGCCGCCGTCCTCGACGGCCCGCGGATCCTCTCCAGCCTGATCTCCTCGCAGGACGAGGCGCACGCCGCCTTCGGCGGGATCGTCCCCGAGGTCGCCTCGCGACACCACCTGGAGCTGGCCGTGCCGGTCATCGACGCGGCGCTGAGCGAGGCCGGCGTCGCGCTCGACGAGATCGAGGCGGTGGCGGTGACCGCCGGACCGGGCCTGATCGGGGCGCTGCTGGTCGGGCTCAGCACCGCCAAGGCGATCGCCGCGCCGCGGCGGCTGCCGCTGATTCCGGTCGACCACCTGCAGGGGCACGTCGCCGCCAACTTCCTAGCGCCCGAGCCGCTCGAGCCTCCTTTCCTCTGCCTCGTCGCGAGCGGCGGTCACACGTTGCTGGCGGGGGTCCGCGACCACGCCGGGCACGAGGTGCTTGGGCAGACGCTCGACGACGCCGCCGGCGAGGCTTTCGACAAGGTCGCCCGCCTGCTTGGCCTCGGCTTCCCCGGCGGTCCGGCATTGCAGCGGCTGGCCGAGGAGGGAGACCCCAAGGGGTTCGAGCTGCCGGTCGCGATGGCCCGCGACCCCGGCCTCGACTTCAGCTTCAGCGGGCTGAAGACGGCGATGGCCTACCTCTGTCGTGACCTCGGCGACGAAGGGGTGGAGGAGCGCCGCGCCGACCTCGCCGCGAGCTTCCAGGCGGCGGCGGTCGGGCAGCTGACGGCGAAACTGAAGCGGGCGCTGAAGCGGGGCGAGTGGGACGCGGTCGCGCTCGGCGGTGGCGTCGCCGCCAACGGACCGCTGCGCGAGGCGGTCTCGGCGCTCTGCGAGGAGCAGGGCGTGCGGCTGAAGCTCGTCCCGCTGAAGCTCTGCACCGACAACGCAGCGATGATCGGCTCGGCGGCCCGCTTCGCCACGGCGCTGCCCTATCCCGAGTACCTCTCCTACGACGCCTTCCCCAGCAACCGCCCCGCGGTTGCCGTTCGATGAGCGCGGAGCTCGTTCTCTACTCGCGCCCCGGTTGCCATCTCTGCGAGCAGGCGCTGGAGGAGTTGGTCGCCCTGCACGAGGAGGGCTACCGCTTCGAGCTGCGCGAGATCGACATCGAGAGCGACGAGACCCTGCTGCGAGCGATGCTCGAGCGGATTCCCGTGCTCGAGCTCAACGGCGAGGTCGTCTCCGAGCTGACCATGGACCAAACCTCCGTTCGGTCGCGGCTCGATACTGTGGGAGCCGATGACTGAGCAGGCCGTGGAGGAGGTCGAGGTGTCCGGTGGGCTGATTGGCGACGGTGAGCGTCTCTCGCTCGGTGTCGCCGCGCGCCTCTCCCGCTACCTGCAGGTGCTGACCCAGGCCCGCAAGATGGGGCGGGAGACGATCTCCTCGCAGGAACTCTCGGACTACACCCACATCAACCCGACCCAGATCCGCCGCGACCTCTCGGGCTTCGGCAAGTTCGGCAAGCGCGGCGTCGGCTACAACGTCGACTCGCTGGTCGGGGAGATCCGCAAGATCCTGCGCACCTCCGGCCAGCACAACATCGCCCTCTTCGGCGCCGGCAACCTCGGCCAGGCGATCGCCAGCTCCGACATCTTCGCCGACCACGGCTTCGAGGTCGTCGCTATGTTCGACATCGACCCCGATGTCGTCGGCAGCCAGGTCGGCAGCCTGCAGATTCGCGATTTCGGCGACCTCGAGGCGGTCGTCTCCGAGCAGGAGATCGTCGTCGGCGTCCTCGCCGTCCCCCCCGCCGCCGCGCAGGCCGTCGCCGACCGCCTGGTCGAGGCCGGGGTGAAGATCATCTTCAACTACTCCGAGCAGCTGCTGCAGGTTCCGCCGGAGGTGACGGTGCACACCTCCAGCCCCGCTGTCGACCTTCTCTACGCGCTCTACTTCTACCTGACCTGAGAGCTCCCTTGTCCCTGGACCTCGACCTGGCTCGGGAGAGATTCGAGTCCTCGACCGACTTCACGATCGGGCTTGAGGAGGAGTTCGCGATCCTCGATCCAGGCACGCTCGAGCTCGAACACCGCTTCGACGAGCTCTACGCCGCCTGCGAGAAGGACGACCTGCTGGTCGAGTCGGCGGCGGGGGAGCTGATCGCCTCGGAGATCGAGATCCGCTCGGGGCGCTCGGAGACCTTCGGCGAGGCGATGTCTGCCCAGCTCGAGCGCCGCACACGGCTCTTCGCGGTGGCCGACGAGATGGGGTTGGCGCTGGGGGCGATGGGCACGCACCCCTGGGCGAACTACCTCGACCAGCGGATCATCGACACGCCTCACTACAACCGGTTGCGGCACGAACTCGGCTGGGTCGCCCAGCGCAACAACACCTGGAGCATGCACGTCCACATGGGGGTGCGCGGCGCCGATCGCGCGATTGCAGTCTGCGACTGGATGCGCGAGCTGCTGCCGCTGCTGCTGGCGGCCTCGGCCAACTCGCCCTTCCTCGATCGCCGCGATACCGGCCTGCACACGGTGCGCACCGAGATCTTCACGCGCACGTTTCCCCGCTGCGGCGTCCCGAGCCCGTTTTTCGACTGGGCCGGCTACGCC
>DAIRWC010000164.1:0-4493 GCA_036802505.1 Solirubrobacterales bacterium | reverse complement strand
GTGGTCGGACGGGTGAGTCCGCTAACACCCCCTCCCCATCCGACAGGACCCGCCCGCCACCTATTGCCCAATCAGGGCGACAGAGTTGTTCAGCATGTGCAGGACGATGCCGGGGACGATCGAGCCGGTCTTCTCGTAGAGCAGGGCAAGAACGAGGCCGAAGACGATCAGCGGCGGGACGGCGCTGACGCCAGTAAGGGCGTGCAGTCCCCCGAAGACTATGGCGCTGATCAGTGCCGCGGCGAGCCGTGGCAGGCGCGTGCGCAAGCCGCCGAAGAGCATGCCGCGGAAGCAGATCTCCTCGCTGATCGGCGCTGCAATTACGATCAGCAGGATCTGGATCGGCACGGCACCGAACGATTCGGCAATGTCCTCCTGGTGCGGAGAGCCGAAGATGGCGGCGTAGAGCGCGGCGAAGAGGATGTAGGCGCCGATCGCCGCCAGCATCCATTTCAGCGCCGAGGGCTTGAAGCTGCGCACGCCCAGCCTCCGCAGCGCAACCCCCACCGAGCTCTCACCCCAGCGACTTGCGATCGCGATCGGCACCAGCAGGAAGCCCAGCGCCGTCGCCAGCTGGACGACGACGTTGGCGGCCGTGCTGAGGTCGCCGTTGCCCGGACCGTCGATGACGACCGCCGGGATCCCCAACAGGATCCCCGCCCCAAGCGCCAGGAACACCCCGCCGATCGCCAGCTGAGGCCCCCACGTCGCGTAGGGAAAGGCTAGTTTGGGCTTCATGACGCCGCCAGTCTCACAGGTCTCGCGGTCCACCCGGACGCGCCTGCGCTTCCTGCGGCGGCTGCTGTTCTTGGTCGTCTTCCTGGTCCTGGTGGCGATCGCGCTGAGCCAGTTCACCGAGTTCAAGCGCCTCGCCACCGGCATCCTCGCCTCGACCGCGGTGCTGGCGGCGATCATCGGCTTCGCCGCCCAGCACACGATCGCCAACATGGTCGCCGGAGTGCAGCTGGCGATCTCCCAGCCGATCCGGATCGGCGACCGGATCTCCTTCGAAGACGTCGAGGGCCGTGTCACCGATATCACCCTCTCCTACACCTACGTGAACCCCGGCGACGACACCGCGGTCGTGATCCCCAACCAGCTGCTGGTCGAGGGGATCGTCCACAACCTCTCCACCGCCGACACGCAGGCCTGAGCGCCACCGGAGGCGAAGTACGCTTTCCGCATGAGGCAGCGCAATCGCCGCAACCGGCGGCACCGGGGAGGCGCGGGCGGCAAGCTGCTCTTCGTCGGCCTCGGCGTCGCGGCGCTGCTCGTGATCGCAACGATCGGCGTCGCCTCCTGGGTGCTCGATGTCGCCGCAAAGGCGCCTTCGCTCGCCGCCTGCAAGCCTGTCGACAAGGGCGGCAACTCGACTCTCTTCGCGGCCGACGGCAGCAAGCTCGGGGTCATCCAGTCCGAAGAAGCACGCGCGCCGATCTCGATCGACCGCATTCCCAAGAGCCTCCAGCGCGCGACCGTCGCGATCGAGGACCAACGCTTCTACGAACACGGTGGCATCGACCCCGAGGGCATCGCCCGCGCCGCGCTGAAGAACCTGGAAGCCGGAAAGACGGTCGAGGGCGGCTCGACGATCACCCAGCAGCTCGTCCGCAACCTCTGCATCTCCAACCCGGCCCGCAGCCTCGAACGCAAGGTCATCGAGGCGCAGCTGGCGATCGAGTACGCCGAACGGCACTCGCGGCGGGAAATCCTCGGCCAGTACCTCAACACCGCTTCCTACGGGACCCTGGAGGGCGCTACCGCGGTCGGTGTCCAGGCGGCCGCGAAGATCTACTTCTCGCGGCCGGTCTGGAAGCTGAGCCTGGAGCAGGCGGCGCTGCTGGCCGGGCTGCCGCAGGCGCCGTCCGAATACAACCCGGTCCTCAACCCACGCGAGGCGAAAGCCCGGCGCAACGTCGTGCTCGGCGAGATGGCCAAGCTCGGTTACGTCTCGCAAGGGCGCGCGGAAGAGGGAGAACGGCGAGGCCTCGAGCTCGACCTCGACCACGGCTACTTCGACAAGCGCCAGCCTTACTTCTTCGACTACGTCGAGAACAAGCTGATCGAGGCCTACGGGGCGAACACCGTCCGCAAGGGCGGCCTCGACGTCTACACGACGATCGAGCCGCGGCTGCAGGAGGTTGGCCTGGAAGCAGCGCGCTCGGCGCTCCCCTACCCCGAAGACCCCTCCTCGGCGCTGGTCTCGATCGACCCGAGCAACGGGCACATCGAGGCGATGGTCTCCAGCTCCGACTACGAGCGGAGCAAGTTCAACCTCGCCGCCCAGGGCCACCGCCAGCCCGGCTCGACCTTCAAGGCCTTCGTCCTGACCACGGCGATCAAGCAGGGAATCGACCCCTACTCGACCTATTACACGTCAAAGCACCTCGACCTCAACCTTCCCCAGTGGGGCCACTGGGAAGTGAGCACCGCCGACGAGGGCTACCTGGGACGGGTCAACCTGCAGCAGGCGACGGTCGCCTCCGACAACACCGTCTTCGCCCAGCTCGACCTCGACGTCGGGCCGAAGAACGTCGCGGCGACGGCGAAGTCGATGGGGATCGAAAGCGAACTCGACGGCATCCCCGCCGAGGGGATCGGCGGGCTGCGGATCGGCGTCTCGCCGCTGGAAATGGCCGACGCCTACGCGACCCTCGCCTCCGGCGGCATCCACCACAACCCGATCGCGATCCGCCGCGTCGCCTTCCCCAGCGGCCGCACCGACCGACCCGAACGTCCGGACCCGAGGCGGGTCGTGTCCGAACCGGTCGCCTACGAGGTTTGGCGCCTCCTCCACGACAACATCACCGAAGGCACCGGCACGGCCGCGTACACCGGCTGCCCCGGCCAGGGCGGCAAGACGGGGACGACCGACAACTTCACCGACGCCTGGTTCGCCGGCATCCAGCCCAACCTGGCGACCGTCGTCTGGGTCGGCTACCCGCAATCGAACGCGATCGAAATGACCAGCGTCCACGGCGCGACCGTCTACGGCGGAACCTTCCCGGCCGAAATCTGGCACGCGCTCTACTCCAACGCCGAAATCCCCTGCGAGGAATTCAGCCAGCCGAAGACGTCGATCAGCTGGGCGCCCTACTACGGCCGGTTCACCGCTTCAGCTAGGCCGATCCACGGCAGCTCCTCCTCCGCCGCGAAAGGCGGAGAAGAAAGCGAAGCCGAAAGACTGGGGAGGGAAGCTGTCGGCGGCTATGACCCGAACGCCTACGCGCCGGGCGCCGGCCAAAAGCCGACGCACGTCCCACCGCCTCCGCCCGAATATGGATCCGGCGGAAGAGCGAGCGTCGGCGGCGGCAAGGCAGCTGGCGACGGTTGACGCGGCGCCTCTTCTGGGTCGCGATCGCCACCCTCCTCACCGCGTTCGCACTGGTCCCCGTCCTCCTCTCCCACGACGTCTACAGCTACGTCGACTACGCGCGGCTGGGAGTGGTGCACGGCCTCAACCCCTACGTCCACCCACCGGCGGCGGCGCCGTTCGACCCCGCCTACGCCCGCGTCACCTGGATCGGCGCAAGGAGCGCCTACGGGCCGCTCTTCACGCTGGCCACCTACCCACTTGCCTGGCTGCCGGTGTGGCTCGCCGTCGCAGCGCTGAAGGCGACCGCCGCCCTCTCCGTGCTGGCAACCGCCATCCTCATCGCCCGCATCGCGCCCGCGCGCGGCGTCTCGCCACTGGGCGCCGCGGCGTTCGTGGCCCTCAACCCGCTGGTCCTGATCCACGTCGTCGGCGGCGCCCACAACGACGGCCTGGCGATGCTGCTGGCGACGGTCGGCATCGCCGCGATGCTCTCCTCCCGCGAGGCAAGCGCCGGCGCAGCCTTCGTAGCCGCCTTCGCCATCAAGGCGCCGGCAGCCCTCGCGGCCCCGTTCGCCCTGCTTGGCACCGCTCGGCTGAACCATTTACCACCGTATCCGGGGGTCAAAAGACCAGTCGTCGCCGCGAGCTCGCGCCTCGTCGCCGCTGCCGCGCTCGCGGCACTCGCGATCGGCGCGGTGGCCTACGCCGCCTTCGGCTGGCACTGGCTGCATGGCATCGAGCTGGCCGGCAACCACCAGCAGAAGACCAGCCACCTCAGCATCCCGACCACCTTCGCCCGGATCACCGGACTGGACGCCACCGCCATCCGCGTCACGGCCCTGGCCCTCTTCGCAGCCATCTTCATCTACCTGCTCGCCTGGACCTGGCGCGGCAACGACTGGCTCAGGGCAGCGTCCTGGGCAAGCTTCGCTCTCCTACTAGCCACCGCCTGGCTCCTCCCCTGGTACCTGATCTGGGCATTGCCCTTAGTAGCTCTCTCGAGAGACCGCCCCCTACAGCTCCTCACCCTCGCCCTGACCGCCTACCAACTCCCAGCCCGCCTACCTCTTTAAGCCTTCCGAGGAGGGGGCGCGGGGGTGGGTCCGAGGGAGCCTCGCGAAAGCGGCTCCGCAGAGTAATTCCCACCGCGAAGCGGTCCAACATAGTGAGCGAGCGC
>DAIRWC010000163.1:0-4496 GCA_036802505.1 Solirubrobacterales bacterium | reverse complement strand
CTCCCGACGACTCGCCCGCCGCCTGGATCCAGGCGGCGATCCAGATCGCGCGGGGTCGCTGGGTACTGCTTCTGCCCCGCTCGGCCGCCGCCGCTCTGGAGGCGCCTTCCTTCGTCGAGCAGCTGATCCACGCCTTCGCCGCGAACACCGGCACCGCCGCGGTGGTCCTGGCCGATGCCACGGAAGTCTCCCGCGTCGCGTTCTCCCAGCTCGACGACGCCGAGCGCCTTGCGGCCCGACCCGCGGCGGTTGCCTTCGCACGGCCCCTCTGGGGACGCGCCCCCGAGATTCCGCTGGGACTCGAGAATTCGCTGTTGGCCGATCTCGTCGTCGGCTTGCGGATCATCGGCCCCGTCCAGTGGCGCGTAGCGCCGATCGCGGGCGATGGCGCTCCCTGGCGGACCGAGCCTGCCGGGGCGGCCGGCGGGCCGGCGCAGATCGACATCAACTCATCGGCGAGCACCGAGAACGGACAGGATGCGGCGATGCGGCACATGGTCGCCCATCAGCCGCCGCGGCTGCCGGAGCTGACGCCCGGCACCGTGAGGCGCTGGAAGCAGTCCGAGCCATGGACGCCGCCGCAGACCCGCCTGCTCTGCCGTCATCTGGACCTGAAGACCGGCTTCAGGATGATCACGCCAGACCTCGAACCCCCTCCGGGCCACCGGTTCGAGCGGGTGCTTGGATGCACTCATCTCTTTCCCGCGCCCGGCACCGGCCGCCTGGTCCATGCGAAGCACAGCTTCGAGCTGGTCGACGAGCAGGGAGCGCTCGGCGAGGGACAGTTCGACCTCGGCTACGTCGAGCAGCAGCCGCTGCCGTTGCTCGAGGGGCTGGAGCTGCGACGAGTGCCGGAGACCGGTCAGGAGATCCTCGTCGCCGGTCCGGAGGATCCGCTCATCTACAACTCCGAGCAGATCGATCTGCTCGGCTGGATAGAGGCCTGCCCGATCTTGCCCCGGGTGGGGGACCTGCTCCACACCGGGCCGTGGGCGGTGGTCTCGCTGCGTCGCCAGGTCGATGCCGGCAGGCAGCGACACGAGTATCGGGCCGACCTGCCCGGTGAGAGGGTCGACGGCGTTCAGCTCGGCTCGCTGCTGCGCCATCCGGGCCCCGGCCGCGTCCCGTTGCGGCTGCGCAGCGACGGCCGCCTCGCCAGTGAGCTATGCGCTCCTGGTCGCGCCAGCCGCGACCCGCGCAAGATCGGCCGCTGGCTGGCCGAGCCGCTTCGCGGCGATGCGGATTCAGCCGCGGGTGCCGCCGCCCGCGCGCGCCACCTCGCCGTCCACTTCCGCGACCGGCGGCTCGCCGAGGACGACGGTGCCGTCCTCGGCTTTCTGCGCGAGGAAAACGTCGACGGCTGCAGCACCCTCTACAGCACCATCCACCCGGTCACCGGCGACCAGCTCGTCACGCGCTCCCCGGAGGAGGCCGCTGCCGCCGGCTACGTCATGGACGGCATCCTCGGAGCGATCTTCGACCCGCCCGAGAGCGGTCCATCCAGTTCTTCCTAGCCGCGTTTGAGTTTGCGAAGCCCCGCCGCGGCCCGGCGCAGCGGCCGCGTCATTCGCCACGAGCGCGATTCGAGCACCTCGGCCAGCGTTACGCCGGGCTGCTCTTCAATCGCTGCTTGGGACGTGTTGCGCAGCCGCGGCGGTCCCGGTAGGTGGCGGCGCCGGTAGCTCGGTGGAAGGCCCAACTTGCGTTTGGCTCTTTCTACCGCCCGTTCGACCGCAGGCTCCAAGTCGACGCGCTCCCTGACTCGAACGGCGTCGAGCACGTCTTCCCAGAGCGTGAGCACGGTGACCTGTTCGATCTCGATCGCGGCGATGTCATCCAGGTCGAGCTTGGGCGGGAAGGTCTCGATCCCACTGCGAGCGCCGAACGCCTCGAGGGTGATCATCGTCATCAGGCACTTGCGGCAGCGGCCGCAGTTGTAGGCGCCGTCGCGGTTCTCCCAGCAGACGCGAAGCGTGCGCCTCACCAGAGGGTGGTCGGCGATCCTCCTGGTCCGCTCGACCCGCGGGTAGCGTCCTCCGTCGTCGGCTACGTCCAGCCGCTCGCCACTCCAGAGGTGGTCGACGAGTCGGGCGGTGGCAACCGGATCGTCGACCTCATGGTCCAGGCCGCTGGCGAGCAGCACCCGTTCGAACCTCGGCGCGAGGAAGTGAGCCACGGCCATGCACGCCGAGGGGAAGTGGGCCTCCCAGCGCACGAGCGGGTCCGAGAGCTCCCGCAGGTTGGTCTCCACGACGTGCAGGGTGAGGCCGAGCTCGCCGGCCACCTCCCTGACGCGGGCTTCCACCTCGGGGGCGATCGTCGCATGGTTCGCAACCCCCGGCAACAGGTCGATCCCGCGGACGAAGATCAGGTCGGTGATCTCGGGGTGGTCGAGCAGCGTCGACCACGAGTCGACGCCCGCACTGAAGAAGGCAGCGACCCGTCCGGGCTGCCGCGGGGAGTCCGGCGGGTGCGCCGGCGCAATCACCTCCACTTCCTCAAGCGGCGTTTCCTGGAACTCCCAACCGAGCGACCAGGCCCGCTGTACCGCCTGATATTCCCGCTGCGTCCGCAGGAGCTTCGGGCTGAGCGGCTCGTGCAGGGTCAGGGCGCCGCCCCCGGAGGCCATCGCCGGCATCAAGCACGCGGCGAGCGCCGGGTCGGCGCCGGTAGCCGTGTTGCCGCCGCTCGTCCGCAGCCAGACGCGCTGTTCGCGCCCACCTACACGGGCGAGGAAGCTGAGCTCGCCCGGCGCACAACTCAGGTCGGCGACTTCATGCTGCTCTCCATGGTTCACGGGGACAGATTAGGGCGCGCGAGGCCGAGGTTCGCTCAGTGCGAGCCCTCGCCGCGGCCGTAGACCTGCATCGGCCCCGTCATGCACTCGCGCTCCAGCGTCCGCGTCGCCTCGGCAAGCGTGGAGATGCTACGCGACGTAACCGCCCTCGCCTGGCGTCTGCGCCTGCATGACACCGGCGGCCGTGCCGAGACGGGCCAGCCCGACATCGTTCGGCGACCCTGAGGCCAGCAATCTTCACCTCGCCCGCCGCCGCCGCGACGACGCCCGAGGAGATGCCCTGGGCGCGGGTCTTGCGCAGCTGAGTCACCCGCATTCCGCGTTTGCGCACGTCGTATTCCGCGAATGCACGAGATATAACGGCGTGCTTACGGCAGGCCCGAGAGCGGGATCGCTTCCCCTCGCCGCGGAGGATCGCGGCTGGGGCGGAATCCGCATATGCCGCAGCCAAAATCCGCATATGCCGCTACAGTATCCCGCATATGCCGCAGGCCAATTCCGCATCTGCCGACCCATGCTGATCGAGCGAAGCGCCCGCCCGCTGATAGTCGATGCGCTTGCCTATAGCCGAGTCGTGTTCGTGCAGGGGGCTCGGCAAGTGGGCAAGAGCACCCTCGCTCGACAGGTTGTGGGCAGTGATTACCCGGCGACGGCCGTCACGCTGGACGATCAGGTGAGCCGGGAGGCGGCTACCGTCGATCCCCATGGCTTCATTGCCGGATTGCGCGGTCCGGCGATGATCGATGAGGTCCAGCTGGTTCCTGAGCTCTTGCCTGCGATCAAGCGGGCTGTGGACGACGATCCGACACCCGGCAAGTTCCTGCTGACGGGCTCGGCGAACATCCTCACGGCTCCGAAGATCTCGGAGTCGCTTGCGGGTCGGATGCGCCGGATTGAGCTCTGGCCTCTCGCCCAGTCCGAGATTCACGAGAGCACCGGCAATTTCGTCGATCGCCTGTTTGCCGGCGATCCGCCCCAGGTGACCGGTGCCCCTGTGGGCCGCGAAGCCTTTACCGAGCTCGCGGCGCGAGGCGGCTACCCCGCTGTCCATCGCTTGCCCGAGCGACAGCGGCGTGCCTGGTACCGCGACTATGTCCAGAGCATCGTCGAGCGAGATCTACGGGACATCGGGTCGGCTCAGAAGCTCTCCGAGATGCCCAGGCTGTTGCGTCTCCTCGCTTCGCACTCGGCGAAGATCCTCGACTTCCGGAAGTTGGCCGGCGACTTGCAGATCTCCGACAAGACGGTCCGGTCCTACGTCGAGTTGCTCCGCACCGTCTTCTTGATCCACGTGGTTCCCGCGTGGCGGCCCGGCCTACGCTCGCGCGAGTTGCATGCGCCGAAGCTGTACCTGGCTGACACGGGCCTTCTTACCCAGCAGCTCGGGGTGGACGAGAAGCGGCTTGCCAAGGACGATCAGGTGACCGGCTATGCGTTGGAGACCTTCTGCGGAACCGAGATCCTCAAGCACCAGAGTTGGGCCGAGGAGGGTTCCACCCTGCGGCACTATCGCGCGCGCGATGAGGAGATCGACATCGTCCTCGAAGCACAGTCGGGCGACTTGGCGGCCGTGGAGGTCAAAGCCAGGGCCTCGATCAGGGGGCGCGACTGGCGGGTGATCGGGGCCATGCGCGACAAGTACGGCGACCGCTTCAAGGCGGGGGTCATCCTCTATACCGGCTGGCAGACCATTCCGCTG
>DAIRWC010000162.1:0-4520 GCA_036802505.1 Solirubrobacterales bacterium | reverse complement strand
GACCTGCTCGCGCCCGTCGCCGAGTGGCAGGTCGCCGAGCAGGGCTTCGGGCGGAACCAGCTCGACGACCCGCTCGATTCGCTGGTCGCGAACCCGGTCCCGTGCCTCCTGCCGCATTCCGATGATCATCCTGTCGCCGCCTTTCTCCACGTCCGAGACTCTACTTTCCGTGCGGGTTTCGCCATGCGAGCGCGGGCATCGCGAAACACGCGGACCAATTCCTTGCGGCGCCCGGCCAAACGCTCTATCGAAGCGGCACGACGCCGCCAGGCCGGACGCCTAGCTAAATCGCCAGGTATAGAAAGGGCAGACAGGGGCAACCGCAGCGCGCCTAGCGCACATGCTGCTCGCGGTGTCGCCTGTTCGCTTCACTTCCCTTGAGTTTGTAGCAGGCGCGGCGGGATTAGTCGAGGATCTCGCCGAGGGCGGCGAGGAAGCGGTCGTTCTCGGCCGGGGTGCCGTAGCTGACCCGGATGTAGCCGGAACTGCCCAGTGGGGTGCCGGCGCGGACCGCTATCGATTGCTCGGCGAGGCCGGCGACGACCTCTTTCTCATCGGCGTCGCCGAGATCGATCCAGGAGAAGTTGGTCTGGGTCTCGGCCGTGCTCAGACCGAGCTCGTGCAGGCCCGCCTCGACGCGGACGCGCTCGACCAGGGTGCGCTCGACCCGCTGCTCGACATCGTCCTGGTGCAGGATCGCCTCGGCCCCCGCCGCCTGGGCGAGAGCATTGACGCTGAAGGGCTGACGCACGGCATCGACCGCGGCGCGGAACTTGGCCGAGCCGAGCGCGAAGCCGACGCGCAGACCGGCGAGGCCGTAGACCTTGCTGAAGGTGCGCAGGACGACCAGGTTGGGGAACTCGGCGAGCAGGTCGACGGTGGAGTCGGGATCGTCGACCGTCTGGAACTCGACGTAGGCCTCGTCGAGGACGATCGTCACGTGCGCGGGGATGCGCGCGCAGAAGGCCGCGACCTGCGCCGCGGACAGGTGGGTCCCCGTCGGGTTGTTGGGGTTGCAGACGATCGCCAACTGGGTCGCAGCGGTTACCTCGGCGGCCATCGCGTCGAGGTCGTGAACCTCCCCCTCCCCCAGCGGCACGCGGATCTCGCGCGCATCGGTCAGCGCCGCCAGGTGCGGGTACATCGAGAACGACGGCCAGGCGTAGAGGATCTCGGCGCCGGGCTCGCAGAGCGCCTCGGCCGCGGCGAGCAGGATCTCGCAGGAGCCGTTGCCGACGGCGACCCGGCCGGGCTCGACCTCGTAGCGGTCGGCAATGCGCCGGCGCAGCAGGGTCGCATCGGGGTCGGGGTAGCGGTTCATCGCCCCCGCCGCCGCGCGGATCGCCTCGACCACCTTCTCGTGCGGACCGAAGGGCGACTCGTTGGAGGCGAGCTGGGCAATCCCACTCGAGGCAATTGCCTCGGGTGCCTGGCCGGTCGGCACGCCGGCCTGATAGCCCGGGATGCGAGCCAGCTTCTCCGCGAAGGTGACGGTCATCGGTCCATTGTGCCCGACGTGGCGCCGCTACTGCGCCGCGTGAAGGTCGGTGCGCAGGTCCTGGGTCACGCCCAGGTAGACATGGGCGCTCGTGTGACCCGCCGGCGCGTAGTAGTGGACCATCGCGCGGATCACCCGCGGCATCGAGCCCGGCACCGGGATCTCGCGGCAGCAGAGCAGCGGCACCGAGTCGAGCCCGAGGCTGCGTGCGGCGACCGCCGGGAACTCGGCGTCGAGGTCGTCAGTCGTCGTGAACAAGCAGCTGACCATCGCCTCCGGCGCGAGCCCGTTGCGATCCAGCAGCTCCCGCATCAGCTCGGTTGTCGCGCCGGCGATCGCCTCCGGCTCGTTGGCGTCCGCCTGCACGGCGCCACGCACCGCGAAGAGCCGTTCCTGTTCTCCCGAGTTCGTACTCATCGCTCGGCATCTTCCCAAAGCGAGGCAACCTCAGCCTGGGAAAGGCGTCGCACCGCCCCCGCGGGCAGCGTGCCGAGCTTCACCGGGCCAAAGCGAACCCGCCGCAGCGCCACGACGTCGTTGCCGATCGCCTCGGCCATGCGGCGCACCTGGTGGTTGCGGCCCTCGCGCAGGACGATCTCGATCTCGCGCTCGCCGAGGCGACGCACCTCGGATGGGGCCGTTGGCCCGTCCTCCAGCTGGACCCCGCTCGCGAGGCGCCGTAGATCCGCCTCGGCGGGCGGGCGGCGCAGCTGCACCCGGTAGGTCTTGCGCACTTCGTAGCGCGGGTGGGTGAGCCGGTTGGCCAGCTCCCCGTCGTTGGTCAGCAGCATCAATCCAGTCGAGTCGACGTCGAGGCGCCCGACCGGGTAGAGCCTGGCCGGCGAGTCGACAAGCTCGACCACCGGTGTCCTGCGCCCCGGCTCGCGCGCGGTCGAGACGACGCCGGCAGGCTTGTTGACGGCCCAGACCTCACGCGGCTCAGCGCCGACCAAGCTTCCATCCACACGCACCTCGTCGCCTTCGCCAACATCGAGAGCAGGATCACGGACGACCTTGCCGCCTACCGTCACGCGCCCGGCAGCCACAATCACCTCAGCTTTCCGCCGAGAAGCGACTCCCCCGTGGGCCAGGAATTTCGCCAGCCTCACGAGAGGGGAGTCGGGGGAGGACTCGCCGGAGCAACAGCATGGAGGCTCCGTCGAGTCCTCCCCCGACTCCCGCCCTTAAGGCTCTGCACGTTGTTCACCGGCCTTGAGGAGTCGCTCGCGCAGCTCGCGCTCGTCCTCCGGGGTCGGGTCGAACTGCGAGGGATCGGGCAGCTGGTCAAGGCCGGTGAGACCGAAGAGGCGTTCGAACAGCTCGGTCGTCTTGAACAGCGCCGCGCCGAACTGGGAGCGGCCGGACTCCTCGATCAGGCCGCGCTCCGCCAGCGTCTGGACGGCGGACTCCGAGGAGACGCCGCGGATCCGCGCCACCTCCGGCCGTGAGACCGGCTGAAGGTAGGCGACGATCGCCAGCGTCTCCGCCTGCGCCTGGGTCAGCGGCGGCGTGCGCGGCTTGGCCAGCAGTCGTCGCGCCGCGTCCTCGCTGGAGGGATCGCTGGCCAGGGCGAAGCCGCCGGAGACCTCGCGCAGGACGACCCCGCGCCGGCCCTCGCCCAGATCTTCGCGCAACAGGTCGATCGCCTCGGCGACCTGACCCTCGGTCGCCTCGGTCGCCTCGACCAGATCGGGCAGGGAGACCGCCTGCGGCGAGAGGAAAAGCAAGGCCTCGATCGTGCGGCTCAGGTCGCTCACGCCGTTCCCGCCCCCTGCCTGCGGATCTCGATCGGCCCGAGCGGCTCGCTTTGGCGCCAGGTCACCTCGCCTTTGCGGTAGAGCTCGAGCAGGGCGAACAGGGTCACCGCCTGCGTCAGCCGGTCCTCTCCCCCGAACTGTTCGTCGAAGTCGATGCTGGTGCGGCCGGAGAGCGCGTCGCGCAGGGCGCGCAGCCGTCGCTCCAGCGAAACAGTCGGCCGGATATGGCTGATGTCGACCGGTGGCGGTATTTCCAGCAGGTCGCCGAGCGCCGCGCCGAGCCGTTCCGGATCGTAGGCGGCAACCGCGGCGTCGACGGCGACCCGGCGCAGGCTTTTCGGCAGCGGCGCCGAGCGGTACAGGTAGCCACGCGCCGCCTCGAAGCGCTCCGACAGCGTCGTCGCGGCGGCGCGGTAGCGGCGGTACTCGAGCAGCCGCGCCAGCAGCTCCTCGACCGCCTCCTCCGGCCCCAGCTCCTCCAGCTCGGGATCCGCCCCGGGCAGCATCAGCCGCGACTTCAGCTCCAGCAGGGAAGCGATCAGGACGAGGAACTCGGTCGCCACCTCGAGCTCGAGCTCGCCTTCGCCCTCGAGGTGCTCGATATAGGCGACGACGACCTCGGCCAGTTCGACCTCGAGCAGATCGACCTCCTCGCGCAGCAGGACCGCGATCAGCAGATCGAACGGCCCGGCGAAGACGTCGAGCTCCAGATCGAGGTCGGCGACCATGCCCGAAGACTAGTCCCGGAGAGAGACGGCGACGGCGCGGACGCGAAGCAGAGCAGCCGTCGCTTTATCTGGCGCCGACGCCCATGCGCTCGCGCACGTCGGCCAGCGTCGGCGCGGCGATCGCGCGTGCCTTCTCGGCGCCGACGGCGAGCGTCTTCTCCAGTGCCGCCTGGTCGGGGCGCAGCTCGGCGTAGCGCTCATGCACCGGCGCCAACATCTCGATCACACCCTCGGCGACGGCGGCCTTGAAGTCGCCGTAGCCGGCCCCCTCGAACTCGCGCTCGATCTCGGCCGGATCGACGCCACGGGCGACGGCGAGGACGTCGATCAGGTTGGTCACGCCCGGCTTGTCCTCGGCCCGGGCGACCTCCCGCCCCGAGTCGGTCACGGCGCTGCCGAGCTTCTTGCGGATCGCCGCCGGCTCGTCGAGCACGTAGACCGTGCCCGCGTCCGTTCCGACGGTCGTCGACATCTTCTGCTCCGGCTCCTGCAGGTCCATGATCCGCGCCCCGACCGCCGGCACGACCAGCTCCGGCA
>DAIRWC010000161.1:0-4544 GCA_036802505.1 Solirubrobacterales bacterium | reverse complement strand
TCGCCCACCCCGACCTGGTCAAGGTCTGGGGTCGTGCCAGGCCGCTTCCCGAGCGCGACCCGCGCCACTACTACGAGCCCGCCGTGGAGGCGATCGCCGAGAGCGGGATCGCGGTCGAGCTCTCGACCGCCGGGCTGCGCAAGCCCGTCGGCGAGCTCTATCCCGCGCCTGCCTTCGCCGAGATGTGCGTCGAGGCCGGCGCCCCGTTCGCCCTCTCCTCTGACGCACACCTGCCCGAGCAGGTCGGCTTCGGCTACGACCGCGCCCTGGAGTTCCTCGCCGATCTCGGCATCGAGGAGATCGGCGTCTTCACGCGCCGTCAGCGTCGTTTGGAGCCGCTGCCCGCCCGGGTAGGCGAGAATCGCTGAACTGATGAGCGTCGGCATCGGCTACGACAGCCACCGCTTCGCCGAGGGCCGCCCCTTGATCCTGGGCGGGGTCGAGATCGAGCACGAGCGTGGGCTGAGCGGCCACTCCGACGCCGATGTGCTCACCCACGCGGTGATCGACGCCTTGCTCGGAGCGGCCGGCGGGGGCGATATCGGCACGCTCTTCCCCGACGACGACGAGCGCTGGCGCGACGCGGACTCGGTCGACCTGCTGCGCACGGCGGTGGGCACGATCGGCGGCAGGATTCTCAACATCGACGCCACCCTGATCTGCGAGGCCCCCCGGCTGGCGGCCCACCGTGCCGAGATGGAGCGCATCCTCGCCGAGGCCACCTCTGCCCGGGTCAGCGTCAAGGCGACCACCAACGAGGGCATGGGCTGGATCGGCCGCGGCGAGGGAATCGCCTGCATAGCCGTGGCTTCGGTGGAGAGCGAATAGGATCCGGCGCCCGATGCGAAAGCTCGAGTCGATTGCCTCAGGGGCCGCCAAAACGCTCTCGGACAAAGCGTATGTGCTGAAGGTGCTGCGCGAGGCTGGTGTGGTGCGCCCGATGCGGCCCGGCCCTGCCGTCCGGACCGCCGCCACCTTCGTCCGCTGGGGCCCTTCCCCCGCCACCGGCATGGCGATCAGCGCGATTCGCTACCCCGGCGAGACCGCCCTGATCGACGACCGCGGCTCGCTCACCTTCGAGCAGCTGCACCGGCGTGCCAACGCGCTCGCCCACGCCCTGCAGGGGATGGGGGTCGGCCAAGGCGACGGCATCGGGATCATGTGCCGCAACCACCGCGGTTTCGTCGAGACCGTTCTCGCCGCCGCCAAGCTGGGCGCGGCGACGCTCCTGCTCAACACGATGTTCGCCGGCCCTCAGCTGGCCGAGGTCACCCGCCGCGAGGGCGTCAGGGCACTCGTCTACGACGACGAGTTCACCGGCCTGCTCGAGGAAGTCGACGAGAGCGTCCAGCGGGTGGTTGGCTGGTCGGAAGGGGAGACCGACGCACCGACGCTCGACGCGCTGATCGCCTCGGCCGACGACGCCGACCTCTCGCCCCCAGCCGATAGTCCCCGCTTCGTCATCCTCACTTCGGGCACGACCGGCGCGCCAAAGGGAGCGCAGCGCGGGGCTCCCGATGGCTTGCACACCATCGCCGCGGTGATCGACGCGATTCCCTACCGGAGTCGCGAGACGATGATGATCGCGGCGCCGCTCTTCCATTCCTGGGGCTTCTTTCACTTCGGCGTGAGCCTGCCGACCGCCAACACGCTGGTCTTGCGCCGGCGCTTCGACCCCGAGGGCACCCTGCGGGCGATGAGAGAGCACCGCGCGCAGGTCCTCGCCGCCGTGCCGGTGATGATCCAGCGCATCCTGCAGCTGCCCGACGAGACGCTCGATGCCTACGACCTGCCGTCGTTGCGAATAACGGCAATGTCGGGCTCGGCTCTGCCCGGTGAGCTGGCGATCGAGTGGATGGATCGTTTCGGCGACACGATCTACAACCTCTACGGAACGACCGAGGTTGGCTTTGCCACGGTCGCCGGCCCCCGCGACCTGCGCGCGGTTCCCGGCACCGCCGGCCGACCGTTTCGAGGCACCGCGGTGAAGGTTTTCGACGAGGCCGGTCGGGAGGTGCGGCAGGGCGAGGTCGGGCGAATTTTCGTCGGCAACGAGATGGCGTTCGAGGGCTACACCGGTGGCGGCGGCAAGGACGCGATCGACGGGCTGCTGAGCAGCGGCGACGTCGGCCACGTCGATCCCGTCGGTCGGCTCTTCATCGACGGCCGCGACGACGAGATGATCGTCTCCGGTGGCGAGAACGTCTTCCCGCGCGAGGTCGAGGACCTGCTCGCCGACCACGACGCGGTGGTCGAGGCGGCCGTGATCGGCGTCGACGACGAGCAGTTCGGTCAACGGCTGAAGGCTTTCGTGGTGCTCGACCGGGGAGCCGAGGTGAGCGATGAAGACCTGAAGGCCTACGTCAAGGACCACCTCGCCGGCTTCAAGGCGCCGCGCGAAGTCGAGTTCGTGGACGAGCTGCCGCGCAACGCGACCGGCAAGATCCTCAAGCGCGAACTGCACGCGCGCGAGGCTGAGAAGTCCGCGTAGACCCTGAGGGCCGGGTATTTAGACCGCTGCCGCTAATTGCGGCTATTTGCTGAGGTGAGGGGTGGCGTGGCTTCCGGAGCCCGTAGTAGGTTGCGGCGAATGGGCGAGCCCGCAGTCAAGCTGAGCGCAGTCGCTGAAGCGACCGAGGAGCTTCACGGCGTCGCCGGCCAGGCGCTCGAGTGGGTGCGGCGAAGCGAGGCGCGCGTCGCCGCGGCCGAGGCCGGTCGCGATGCGATCAAGGCGCGTGCGAAGGCGACGCTGGCGAAGCTTGGCGAGGAAGGCCGCGAGCGGATCGCCGCGGAGCGCGAGAAGCGCCGTGAGGTAGAGGCGCGGGTGGCCCGCGCCGAGGAGGCCCGCGATCGCGCCGAGAAGGCCTTCGAGCGTGCGGTGAAGCGGGCTGAGGCGGATCGCGAGGCGTTCACGACTCAGCTCACCGCAAGCAAAGCCCAGGCCGACCAGACCACCGCCAACGCGGTCAAGCGGGTCGAAGCCGAGGCTTCCAAGCGGACCGGCGAGGTGCTTGAAAAGGCGCAGGCCGAGGCAGATCGCCGGGTCGCCGCGGCCGAGCAGCGCGCGGCCGAGGCAGAGGCACGCGCCGAGGAGGCTCACCGGATCGCCGTCCGGCTCGAGGGCGAGATCGAGGAGCGGGTGATGCAGGGCACCGTCGACGTTCGCCGCGAGGCCGAGGAGAGGGTGCAAAAGCTGATCGAGAAGGTCGAAGGCGAGGCGACCGAGAAGGCCAAGGCGCGGGCGGAGGAGCAGCTGCAGGCCGAGTCGGAGCGGATCCGCGGCCAGGCCGAACAGCGCGAGGAGCGCTTGCGCCGCGCCGCCGAGGACGAGATCAAGGCCAGCGCCAAGAAGGCGCGGCGCGAGGTGCTTGCCGCGGCCGACGAGACCGCGCCGACCTGGGCTCGCAACGAGTCCCCGTCGGGCGCGGGATACCGCACCTTCTAGTCCTCTTTAGCATCCGCACCGATGCGAGAGGTGCGAATCAGAGACACGCTGTCGGGGGAGCCGCGGGCTCTACCGACCGATGAAGAGATCGGCATCTACGCATGCGGACCGACCGTCTACAGCCGCATTCACATCGGCAACGCGCGGCCGTTCGTCATTTTCTCGCTTCTGGATCGATTTCTCGAGGGCGAGGGGTACGAGACCAAGCTCGTCATCAACGTCACCGACATCAACGACAAGATCTACGACGCGGCGAAGGTGGCGGGAGAGCCTTCGGGGGAGTTCGCCGCGCGGATGACCCAGGCTTACTTCGAGGACACCGGTCGGCTGGGGCTGGGGCGTCCCGATGCGGAGCCGCTGGCGACGGAGACGATCGGCGAGATCCTCGAGCTGATCGCCGAGCTGATCGACACCGGGCACGCCTACGAGTCGGGTGGCGACGTCTATTTCAAGGTGCGCAGCTACCGCCCCTACGGGAAGCTCTCCAACCGGGGCACCGAGGACATGGACCAGGGTGAGGAGGCCGGTTCGGAGTCGCTCAAGCAGGACCCGCTCGACTTCGCGCTATGGAAGGCTCACAAGGAGGGCGAGGACACGAGCTGGGACTCGCCCTGGGGGCCGGGGCGGCCAGGCTGGCACATCGAGTGCTCGGCGATGGCCGAGGCGGAGCTGGGACCGTCCTTCGCGATCCACGGCGGTGGCTCGGACCTCGTCTTCCCTCATCACGAGAACGAGATCGCGCAGTCCGAGGCGGCGGGTCGCCCGTTTGCCCGTCTCTGGATGCACAACGGGATGGTCGAGACCGACGCCGAGAAGATGTCAAAGTCCGAGGGCAACATCTTCCAGCTCGCCGAGGCGCTCGATCGGTATGGGCGCGAGGCGGTTGTGGCGTACCTGGTCTCCGGGCACTACAGGCAGCCGTTGGCGTTTGGGGTCGAGCAGATGGAGCAGGCTGTGGCGCAGGTGGAGCGGCTTAAGAACTTCTTTCGGGAGCATGACGGGGGGGAGGGGGGACGGGCCTCGGGGGGTCCCCCGCTGGGAACCCGCGACGAATCGCTGGTCGAAGGACCTCACCCGCCGAGCTCACAAGTTCCCATCG
>DAIRWC010000160.1:0-4566 GCA_036802505.1 Solirubrobacterales bacterium | reverse complement strand
CCCAGAGGCCGACACCGGCCGCGCGGCGCTCGACCGGGAAGCTGTCGAGCACGATCGCCAGCGAGGAGGGGGCGATCATCGCCGCACCGATCCCCTGCACGACGCGGAAGGAGATCAGCAGCGGCAGGCTCGGCGCGGCGGCACAGAGCAGGCTGGCGCTGGTGAAGCCGGCCACGCCGAGCAGGAAGATGCGTTTGTGGCCGAAGCGATCGGCCAGCCCACCGGCGGGCACCAGCAGCGCGGCGATGACGACGAAGTAGCCATCGAGCACCCAGGAGAGCGCGTCGCGCCCCGAACCGGCGAAGGAGGCCGAGATGTCGGGGAAGGCGATGTTGACGATCGTCGTGTCGAGGAAGGCGACGAAGGCCCCCGCGCAGGCGATCAGCACCGCCGCTTTATGACCACGGTCATACATCGGAGCGTGGACTATACTATGACCGTGGGCATAACGCGACTGGCAGATGTGAGGACGGCCGAACCGAAGGCCCGGGACGGGCGCGAGCGGCTGCTGAACGGTGCTCGTAGGCTGCTCGCCGAGAAGGGCTACGCGGGTATGGAGCTGCGCGACGTGGCCGAGCGCGGTAAGGCCCCGCGGGGATCGATCTACCATCACTTTCCGGGCGGCAAGCGCCAACTCGCGATCGAGGCGGCCCAGCTGGAGGGCAGCGAGATCCGCGTCGCGATCGAGCGCTCGCTGCGCGAGCGCGGGCTCGGCGAGACGCTGACGATGTTCGGCGAGATGTTCCGCCGCCGCGTCAAGGACCACCCCGAGCGACTCGGCTGCCCTGTCGCCGCGGCGGCGCTGGCCCGTCCCGAGGACCCAGCCCTGGCCGCCACCGCCACCGCGGCGTTCCAGAGCTGGGAAGCGCCGATTGCCGCCGCGCTACAGGAGGAAGGCGTCACCGAGAAGGACGCCGCGACCTTCGCCGGCCTGGTCGTCTCGACGATCGAGGGCGCTCTGATCCGTGCCCGCGCGGCGGGCGACGAGGCGCCGCTCGAATCGGCTGTCGCCGGCCTGCACCAGGCGCTGGGGTCTTTGCTCGCTGCTACCCTGCCGGGGTAGGCAGTCTGCCTGCGCGTCACGTCCTTTCCCTAACCGAGGAATACGCGCTTTTGACTCCGCCCCAGGGGCAGCAGATAGATCGCGATTCGCCGCGCGAGGAATGCGGCGTCTTCGGCATATACGCACCCGGGCACGATGTCGCCCGCCTTGCCTACTTCGGCCTCTACTCGCTTCAGCACCGTGGCCAGGAGTCAGCCGGGATCGCCACCTGCGAGGGCGGCCACATCACCACTATGCGGGACTCCGGCCTCGTCTCCCAGGTCTTCGACGAGGAGAAGCTGAAGGCGCTGGAGGGCGACATGGCGATCGGCCACGTGCGCTACTCGACCACCGGCGGCGGCTCCTGGGAGAACGCGCAGCCGGTCTGGCGCGACGACGGCCGCGAGCTGGCCCTCGCCCACAACGGCAACCTGACCAACGCGGTCGAGCTCTGGGGCGAGCTGAAGGAGGCGGGGATCTCCTTCCGCGGCACCTCGGACTCGGAGATCATCGCGGCGTTGATCTCCTCCAACGACGGCAAGTTCGTCGAGGACGCGGTCGCCGACGTGATGCCTCGCCTGGAGGGCGCCTACTCGACCGTGGTGATGACCAAGCGCGCGATCGTCGCCTTCCGCGACCCGCACGGGGTGCGGCCGCTCTCGCTGGGCCGGCTCGGCGAGCGCTTCGTCGTCGCCTCGGAGAGCTGCGCCTTCGACATCATCGGCGCCGAGCTGATGCGCGAAGTGCACCCGGGCGAGATGGTCTCGCTGACCGAGCGCGGGCTCGAGACGCGCCAGGTGGTCAAGGCCGGCCGGCCGGCGCACTGCGTCTTCGAGCACATCTACTTCTCGCGTCCCGACAGTCGCCTCGAGGGCAAAGTGCTGCAGCAGGTGCGCGGCCGGATGGGCGAAATCCTCTTTCGCGAGGCGCCGGCCGAGGCCGACCTGGTGATCTCGGTGCCCGACTCCGGCAACCCCGCCGCCGCCGGCTTCTCCCGCGCCTCGGGGCTGCCCCGCGACGACGGCCTGATCAAGAACCGCTACGTCGCCCGCACCTTCATCCAGCCCGGCCAGGAGCTGCGCAAGCGCGGGCTGCGGCTCAAGTTCAACCCGCTGCCCGAGATCGTCGCCGGGCAGCGGATCGTCGTCGTCGACGACTCGATCGTGCGCGGCAACACGACGCGGCAGATCGTCGGCATGCTGCGCGACGCCGGGGCGAGCGAGGTGCACCTGCGGATCTCCGCACCGCCGATCCGCCACCCATGTCACTACGGCGTCGACATGTCGACCCGCGAGGAGATGATCGCCCACGAACGCACGATCGAGGAGATCGCCGACGAGCTCGGCGCCGACTCGCTCGCCTACCTCTCGATGGCGGGCGTCTACGAGGCAATCGGGACCCCGCCCGAGGACCACTGCGACGCCTGCTTCAGCGGCCGTTACCCGCTGGGCGACCCAGAGGATGCGAATGGGAAATTCGCCTTAGAGAACGTCGCCGTAGTTCCCGCCAGCGGTTGATGGCCTCAGCGTTTCGCCTCGTTGTTCTCGCTTCGGGGAGCGGCACCAACCTGCAGGCGATCCTCGACACGCTGCACGGGCGCGAGGGGATCGAGGTGGCCGGGGTCGGCTCCGACAAGCCCGCCGCCCCGGCGCTGGAGCGGGCGCGCGAGGCAGGGGTCGAGACCGCCGTCTTCCCCCGCGACGAGTACGCCAGTCGCGAGGCGCGCGACGCCGCGATGGCCGCTTGGATCGAGGCGCGCGGTGCCGACCTCGTCGTCCTCGCCGGCTACATGCAGCTGCTCTCCCCCGCCTTCGTCGCCCGCTTCCGCGACCGCGTCGTCAACATCCACCCGGCGCTGTTGCCCGCCTTCCCGGGCCTCGACGCGATCGGGCAGGCGCTGGCGGCGGGGGTCGAGGTCACCGGGGTGACGGTCCACTTCGTCGACGAGGGAGTCGACACCGGTCCGGCGATCGTGCAACGTGAGGTCACCGTGCCGCCCGGTCGCGACCGGGACCGACTGGAGGAGGCGATCCACGCGGTCGAGCGCGAGCTGTATCCGGAGGCGATCCGCATGATCGCGAGGGGCATGGTTAGGATCGACGCAGACGATCCACGGGTCGTCGTGCTCGATGACTGAGGCTTCCGCCGACACCCGATCCGAGACCGCCTCCAATGGCGCGATCCGGGTGCGCCGGGCGCTGATCTCGGTCTCCGACAAGACCGGGATCGCCGACTTCGCCAAGACGCTGGCGGCACAGGGCGTCGAGATCCTCTCCACCGGCGGCACCGCAAGCTCGCTGCGCGAGGCGGGGCTGGAGGTCACCGACGTCTCCGAGTTCACCGGCCAGGAGGAGATCCTCGGCGGACGGGTGAAGACGCTGCACCCACGGCTGCACGCGGCGCTGCTGGCGCGGCGCGCCGACCCGGAGCACATGGCGACGCTGGAGCGCGAGGGGATCGAGCCGATCGACCTGGTCTGCGTCAACCTCTACCCCTTCGAGGAGACCGTCGCCGCGCACGAGGTCGACCCGCAGGTCGCGGTCGAGAACATCGACATCGGCGGGCCGACGATGATCCGCGCCGCCGCCAAGAACCACGAGGGCGTCGCCGTGATCGTCAAGCCGGAGTCCTACGACGCGGTCTGCGCCGAGATGGAGGAGAGCGGCGGCGAGGTCTCGGCCTCGACCAGCCACTGGCTCGCCAACGAGGCCTTCACCCACATCGCCCGCTACGACGCCGCGATCAGCCGCTGGTTCTCGGCCTCTTACGAGGACTTCCCCGAACACCTGACGGTCTCCTACGAGAAGGAGATGGACCTCTCTTACGGTGAGAACCCACACCAGCGAGCGGCGCTCTACTCGGAGGTCGGCGTGCGCAGCCACATCCTCTCCGGCGTGGCGAAGCTGCACGGCAAGGCGCTCTCCTTCAACAACGTCCTCGACCTCGACTCGGCACGGCGGCTGAACGAAGACTTCGAGCCGCCCGCCTGCACGATCGTCAAGCACAACAACCCCTGCGGGGTGGCGATCGGCGATGACGCGCTCGACGCCTACCGCAAGGCGCTTGCCTGCGACCCGGTCTCCGCCTATGGCAGCGTGATCGCGGTCAACCGGCCGGTCAGCCTCGCCCTGGCCGAGGCGCTGCACGAGAACTTCGTCGAGGTGCTGCTGGCGCCCGGCTTCGAGGACGGCGCGCTGGAGGTGCTGCAGCAGAAGGAGGCGATCCGCATCCTCTGCGACGAGGAGCGGCGCGAGCAGGATCCCGCCGAACGCGACGTCAAGCGGGTCCGCGGCGGCTTGCTGATCCAGGACCGCGACGGCGACCCCGAGCCGCGCCAGATCATGGAGACGGTGACCAAGACCGAGCCGAGCGAGGAGCAGTGGAGCGACCTGCTCTTCGCCTGGACCGTGGTCCGCCACGTCCGCTCCAACGCGATCGTGCTCGCCAAGGGCGGCGCCACGCTGGGCATCGGCGCCGGGCAGATGAGCCGCGTCGACTCGGTCCGCCTCGCGGTCGAGAAGTGC
>DAIRWC010000159.1:3309-4615 GCA_036802505.1 Solirubrobacterales bacterium | reverse complement strand
ACTAGGTCCCCAGCAGGTCTCGGTAGAAGCGGTAGTCGCGCCGGTCGGGGCGCAGGTTGGCGGCGAGGGCGAGGTGGTGGCGGGCGCGCTCGGTCTCACCGGTCTTGGCCAGGGCGCGGCCGAGGCAGAAGTGGGCGAAGTCGTTGACCTGGTGGGTGTCGACGACGGCCTCGAACTCGGCCGCGGCAGCGGCAAAGCGGCCGCAGCGGAAGTAGGCGCGGCCCAGCGCCTCGCGCACCGAGGACTTTTCCGGGGCGCGGCGCGCGGCCAGCTCCAGCGGCCCGGTCGCCTGCTCGAAATCGGCCTCCTCGAGCAGCTCGATCCCACGCCTGTACAGGGTGAAGGTCGAATCGCGATCGAAGTGATCGGGCATGGAACCAGTGTAGGCAGGCAACCGCACCCAACCTCAAGGCAGTTCATTGCCAGTCGCAACCACACGCCTTAGGCTGGCTCAATCCCTGCGACTTGAAGGAGACGGCCGAATGTCCAAGCTATTCAGAAAGCAGTTCAACGCCCCCACCGCTATCGCCGTGCTGGCACTCGTATTCGCAATGACCGGCGGAGCATGGGCGGCGAACGAATATGTGGTCACCTCGACCAAACAGATCAAGCCGAAAGTACTGAAAAAACTCCGTGGCAGAACCGGCAAAACCGGCGCAACCGGCGCAACCGGCGCCGCCGGACCCCAGGGCCCCAAGGGCGACACCGGCCCGGCCGGAGCGTCCGCCACGGCCCTCTGGGCCGTCGTGAACAGCAGCGGCGCCATCGTGCGGAGCAGCGGCACCACCGGCTCGCTACACCTGGTCCCCGCCGGCCAGTACGAGGTCGATTTCAACCGGGACGTCACCGGTTGCGCCTACACCGCGACGATCGGCGACCCGGCCCACGGCACTCCTGCGATCGGGTTCATCGGCGTCGCAGCGAGGGAAAGCGTGCCAGACGGCGTCTACGTGGAAACGCACAACAGCGCCGCGACGCTGACCAACAGCGCATTCCAGCTGGCGGTCTTCTGCTAGCCGACCCTGGCGAGTAGCGGGTCTCGACGGGGCGGGACCAAAGCTCCCGCCCCGTCACCCAGCCCGCACCGCGGCGATCGTTTCTCGCAGCGTCTCGCGAGCGTCGTGGTGCGGCATCCAGTGCAGCTTGCGGCGCGCCCGCGAGGTGTCCATCAGGACCGGGCGGCGCACGGTCTCGATCCAGGCCGCCTCGGCCGGCAGGAAAGGCAGGAAGGGCGCGACCGCCTCGGCGGCGGCGCCGACCGCGAGCTGCGGCGCCGGCACCGTGTGCCAGCCGAGCTCGTGGGCGA
>DAIRWC010000159.1:0-3299 GCA_036802505.1 Solirubrobacterales bacterium | reverse complement strand
GTCCGAGACGGTCAGCTGGCCCGGGCCAGCGAGGTTGTAGATGCCCGGTTCGCCGTGGCCGATGACCGCGGCGCAGAGCGCCGCGGCGACGTCGTCGTGGTGGACGAGCTGGAAGGGAACGCCGGGGTCGGGCAGCACCGGGCGCAGCGAGGGCGCCTTGCCGAGCGCCCAGCGAACCGGCCCCGGCAGCCTCTGCCCGACGCTCAGCAGCGGCACCAGCTCCAGCAGCAGCGGCGCCTGCGGCCCGGCGACGATGCATGGGCGGAAGACGTAGGCATCGGTGGCCGCGCCCTCCAAAGCGCTCCGCAGCTCGGCCTCGACCTCGGCCTTGTCGGCGGAGTAGGGCTGGCGGGCGGTGCCGCGCACCGGCTCGTCCTCGGTCAGCAGCGAGGGCAGGCTGCGGTGGAAGCCGTAGGCGGCGACCGACGAGGTATAGACGAGGCGCTTGGCACCCGCGGCAGCCGTGGCCTCGAAGACGTTGCGCGAGCCGGTCAGGTTGATCTCGCGGCTCTTCCCCCCGCCCGCCTTGACGATGACGAAGGCGAGGTGGACGACGACGTCTGCCTCGGCGACGAGCGACTCGACCGCCTCGCGGTCGAGGACGTCGCCACGCCGGTATTCGGTCTTCTCCCAGCCCTGCGCGCCGAGGTCGAAGGGGCGCCGCGCCATGCCGATCACCCGCTCCACCTCGGGAGCGCGCTCCAGAGCGGAGATGAACGCCTTGCCGATCTCGCCGGTCGGGCCGGTGACTGCAACGGTCAGCATGCGACCAATTCTCCCGAAACTGCGGCATGAACCGCCTCTTGTCCGTGCAAATGTCTACTTTGTCATGCAAAGTTCGTGTGATTAAGCGAAGATGTCTGAACGGGCAGTTCCATCGACCGCATTCAGTACAGAGGAGAACTCGTGCCAACCCAAGAGATGAGAGCACTCTGGCATCCGACCAGAGCGCGGATCCTCGAGCTCCTGAACTCGGCGCCCGCGGCCAGGTCCTACCTGGTTGAGGCTGCCGGCGCCCCCTACGCGGAGGTCGCCTATCACTGTCGCGCCCTCTGCCGCTCGGGCTGCATCCAGTACGCCGAGGGGTCGGGGCCGGACTCCGACGATCCCCTCTACGAAGTCGCTTAGTTCCGCGACCGCTGAGCCTGTCCCCTCGCTGGGGGGACGAGAAGCGCGATCCATTTTGCCGAATGGACAAGACTTGGGTTCCGTTGTTACACTCCAAAATTATTGAATGGTTACTCAGCCGTTCGATAAACAAATACGCACCAGTACCTCAATCGGTTAGAGGATCGGGTTTGTAAGCCGAGGATCCGGGTTCGAGCCCCGGCTGGTGCATCGGCAACGGGTTGCCGGGACTATGGACATCAATCTCTTCGACTACTTCGACGGAGCGGGAGGCGGGGCTGAGGCCCAGTCGCACTGGACGTTGCGGGCGCCCTACCGGCCGCACCAGCGCTTCGACCTGATGCTGGTTCCGCGCTCGCCGAACTGGCAGGAGGATCGCGGCGCGCGCGACGCCCTGGAGCGGATCGAGGGCCTGGACTGGGTCGAGGCGGTCCAATCCGACGGCGGCCAGGTCTGGCTGCGCCTCGACGACGGCTGGGTCGATCGGCGCGGGTCGGCGCTGGAGCAGGGCGAGGAGGCCGTGGCGGGCTGCGGCGACGTCGCCGCCGGGCGGCGCTTCGCGCTCAACTTCTGGGACGCCAACTCGACCAAGGCATTGCACATCGGCCACCTGCGCAACCTGGCGCTGGGCAACGCGCTCGGCAACGCCCTCGGCGAAGCGGGCGGCGAGGTCGAGCGGCGCAGCATCATCTGCGACGTCGGCCGCAGCATGGGCGAGGCGATGGCGGGCGTCGTACGCAGCGGCAAGTACCCACAGGGGTCGGCGGAGAACGGCGTCAAGTCGGATCACTTCGTCGGCTACTGCTACGCCGACTACGTCAAGAACGGCGCCTCGCTCGGGCTCGCCGCCGACCACCCGGCCGACTCGTTGACGCGCGAGGTCAACGTGCTCGACGACAGCGCCGACGAGCTGCTGCAGCGCGTCTTGAACGGCGACCAGACGGCGCTCGAACTGTGGTCGCAGACGCGGGCCTGGGTGATCTCCGGCCAGCGCAAGACCCTGGCCCGGCTCGGCATCCACTTCGACCGCGTCTTCTTCGAGTCCGACTTCCTCCCCGAGGTCGCCGAGCTGACCGAGCTGGGGTTGCAGGAGGGGACGCTGGAGAAGCGGGTCGACGGCACGGTGATCTACATGACCGGTCGCGAGGAGCTCGAGGAAATGCCGTTGGTGCGCTCCGACGGCGTGCCGACCCAGCACATGCGCGCGCTCGCCTACTGGCTGGCCGACACCGGCCTCGACGGCACGACCTCGGTCCAGGTCTGCGGCCAGGAGTGGTTCGCCCACGTCACCTGCCGCCGCCAGCTGATGGCCGAGCTCGTCCACACCGACAGCGGCAACGGCTTCCACCCCTACCACGACATCTTTCACGGCATGGTCGCGCGCGAACGCGAGAAGATCGCCTCGAGCAAGAAGGACGCGCTGCTGATCGACCACCTGGTCGAGTGGATCGACGAGCAGATCGAGACCGACGCGGCGCGGGATGCGATCAGGCGCGGGCATCCATCCCCAGACAAGGTTGCCTCGCAGGTCGCGCTCGGCTACTTCCTCCTCCACTCGGCGACGAAGCGGGTCGACTTCGAGCCCGAGAAGCTGCTTGCCGACGACAAGGCGCTCGGCTGGGACCTGGTCCGGGCGCGCTCGCGCAACGGCAACGGCGCAACGCCCGCCGACGCGCCGGAGCTCGACCCCGACTACCGCTTCGCGGTCGTCCAGGCGGAGACCTACGGGCGCCTGCTGGGGCGGGTCACGGAGACCCTCGACGTCGCGCCGCTGGCCCGCTACGCGTCCCACCTCGCCCGCTGGCAGTCCGAAGGGGAGCGGGCGCCGCACGTGCAGCGCGTCGTCAACTCGACCCTCGACCGGGCCGCGCGTGGCCTCGGGCTGGAGGCGCCGGCATGAGGACCCTGCTCGTCGACAACCACGACTCCTACACCTACAACGTCTTCCACCTGCTGGCCGGGGTCAGCGGCGAGGAGCCGATCGTCGTCGACAACGACGCGGTCTCCTGGCGGGCGCTCTCGCGCTGGGACTTCGACGCGATCGTCCTCTCCCCGGGTCCGGGCAACCCGCAGCGCTGGCACGACTTCTGCGTCTGCAACGACATCCTCCGCTACAGCGAGATCCCGGTGCTGGGGATATGCCTCGGCCACCAGGGGCTCGGCCAGATGCT
>DAIRWC010000158.1:505-4624 GCA_036802505.1 Solirubrobacterales bacterium | reverse complement strand
GGCGTCGACCTCGCCCGCCTCCATGCCGGTGCGCTCGATCAGCCGCACGGCGTCGAAGAGGTAGGGGAAGAGCAGGCGGTTGACGACAAAGCCCGCCTGGTCGGGGACCTCGACCGCGGTCTTGCCCATCGCCGCGCACCAGGCGAGCGCCCGCTCGCGGGTCTCCTCGCCGCTGTCGGGGAAGCAGACCTCGACTAGCTTCATTCGCGGCACCGGGTTGAAGACGTGCAGGCCGAAGAGACGGCCGGTGATGTCCGCCGCGGTGGCGATCTCGGCGATGCTCAGCGAGGAGGTCGTCGTGGCCAGGTCGGCGTCCGGGCAGGCTGCGGCGACGGCGCTCAGCACCTCAGCCTTCGGCTCGACTTCCTCGATCACCGCCTCGACGACGATGTCGCAATCGGAGAGGTCCTTGGGATCGGTCGTGACCCGCAGCCGCGAAGGCTCGGCCCCCTCGATCTTGGCGCACGCAGCAACCACTTTCTCCTCGGCGCGCCAGGCAGAGGCCTCGCTGCGCGCCAGCAGGATCGTGTCGCCGGTGATCGTCGCGACGGCGGCCAAGCCCGTGGCTATGGCTCCGCTACCCGCGACGCCGGGTGCCTCATATCCCTTGCTCCCGCTCATCTGAAGACGGGTTCCTATCACGTGGCGGCACGCTAAAGTTGATTGACCGGTCAATCAACAAACGGAGGCTTCGATGTCAGGCAACGGAAACGGAAAGTTTGGCGGCCGCGAGGTCGTAATCGTCGAGGCGACCCGCACGCCTATCGGCCGCGGCCATCCCGAGAAGGGCTACTACAAAGACATCCACCCCTCGAACCTGCTCGCCAAGGTCTACCGCGAGCTGTTCGAGCGCAGCGGCGTCGACCCCGCCGAGACCGGCGATGTGGTCACCGGCTGCGCCCAGCAGTTCGGTGAGCAGGGAGTCAACATCGGCCGCAACGCCTGGCTCGAGGCCGGGCTGCCGATCGAGACCCCGGCGACGACGATCGACCGCCAGTGCGGCTCCGCCCAGCAGGCGGTCAACTTCGCCGCGGCGCTGATCGCCAGCGGCGTCCACGACGTCGCGATCGGCTCCGGCGTCGAGCACATGGGCCACATCTCCTTCGCCGACGGCTACGAGGTGATGAAAGAGCACGGCTCGCCCTTCTCGCCCGAGCTGATGGAGCGCTACGACCTGATCCCGCAGGGCCTCTCGGCGGAGATGATCGCCGACAAATGGGAGATCCCCCGCTCCGAGCTCGACGAACTCGGCGTCCGCTCCCAGGAGCTCGCCGCCAAGGCGACCGAGGAGGGCCGCTTCGAGCGCGAGGTCGTCCCCTTCAGCGTCAACGGCGACACCTACGTCGCCGACCAGGGTCTGCGCGAGACCACGCTCGAGGCCCTCGCCAATCTGAAACCGGCCTTCAAGGAGGACGGCAAGATCACCGCCGGCAACTCCTCGCAGGTCTCCGACGGCGCCGCCGGAGTGCTGTTGATGGCACGCGAGAAGGCCGACGCGCTGGGACTGAAGCCGCGGGCGCGGATCTATGACCAAACGACGGTCGGGGTCGACCCGGTGATCATGCTGACCGGTCCGATTCCCGCCACCGAAAAGCTGCTCGAGCGCAACGGGATGAAGATGGACGACATCGACCTGGTCGAGATCAACGAGGCCTTCGCCTCGGTCGTCGCGGCCTGGCGGCGCGAGCTCGATCCGGACATGGACCGCGTCAACGTCAACGGCGGCGCGATCGCGCTCGGCCACCCGCTTGGCTCGACCGGCGCCCGCCTGATCACCACCCTCCTCCACGAGATGGAGCGCACCGACAA
Source organism: Solirubrobacterales bacterium (assembly GCA_036802505.1). Classification (GTDB taxonomy): domain Bacteria; phylum Actinomycetota; class Thermoleophilia; order Solirubrobacterales; family 70-9; genus VRUE01. The sequence continues at coordinate 2,815 of DAIRWC010000158.1, read as the reverse complement.
GGAGATGGGCCTGGTGACGATGTGCTGCGGCGGCGGTCTCGGTACGGGAACTCTGATCGAGAGGATCTAGGCGACTGGCCGTCCAGCCAGTAGTCTCCCGAGCCGATGGATCTGAGCCTCTCACCGGCCGAGACGGAGTTCCGCGACGAGGTCCGGGCCTGGCTGGAAGAGAATCATCCGGGTCCCGAGCCCGAGGCGGGCCTCGAGGAGGTCATGGTCTTCCGCACCGAGTGGCAGGGCAAGCTGCACGCGGCCGGTTGGGCCGGGATCTCCTGGCCCAAGGAGTACGGCGGCCGTGGCGCGACGCTGATCGAGCAGGCGATCTTCGTCGGCGAGGCGGCGCGCCAGGAAGCGCCGAGCCCGGCCAACGTGCTCGGCCTGGCGATGGGCGGGCCGGTCGTGATCGCCCACGGCACCGACGAGCAGAAGCAGCGCTACCTGGAGCCGATCCTCACCGCCGAGGAGATCTGGTGCCAGGGCTTCTCCGAGCCGGAGTCGGGCTCCGACCTCGCCTCGCTGAAGACGAAGGCGGTCAAGGACGGCGACGAGTGGGTCGTCACCGGGCAGAAGGTCTGGACGACCTTCGCCCAGTACGCCAAGTGGTGCATGCTCGTCGCCCGCACCGACCCCGACGCCCCCAAGCACAAGGGGCTCACCTACTTCCTGATGGACATGGACCAGCCAGGGGTGGAAGCCAAACCGCTGGTCCAGATAACCGGCGAGGGCGAGTTCAACGAGGTCTTCATCGAGGAAGCGCGGATCCCCGACGCCAACGTGGTCGGCGGCGTCGGCAACGGCTGGTCGGTGGCGATCACGACGCTGATGAACGAGCGCGCCGGGCTTGCCTTCGGGGCGATCTCGCAGATCTCCAACAGCCTCAAGAAGCTGACCGAGCTGGCCCAGGAGACGCGCGTCAACGGCGGCAGCGCCGCTGAGGATCCGCTGCTGCGCGACCGGCTCGCCCAGCTCCACATCGAGGCCGAGACGATGCGGTTGAACGCTTACCGCGGCCTGACCAAGACCATGCAGTCGGGCATCCCCGGGCCCGAGGGGTCGCTCGGCAAGTGGCAGTGGGCCGACATCAACCAGCGGATCGCCGAGCTGGCGCTCGACATCGAGGGCGCCTACGCACCGTTGGATCGCGGTGCCGAGCACGCCGTCGCCAAGGGGGCCTGGCAGTACAGCTTCCTGCGCTCGCGCGCCAACTCGATCGAGGGCGGTACCACCGACATCCTCAAGAACATCATCGCCGAGCGTGTGCTCGGCCTGCCGAGGCTGAGGTGATCTGAGCTTGTACTTCGATCTGACCGACGAGCAGCAGGCGATCAAGTCGACCGCCCACGATTTCCTCGCTGCCCGCTACAAATCGGAGCGGATCCGCGAGCTGGCCGAGAGCGAGAACGGCTTCGAGCAACCCGACTGGGACGAGATGGCCGAGCTCGGCTGGCCCGGCCTGGCGCTGCCCGAGGAGTGGGGAGGGCAGGGGCTCGGCATCGTCGATCTCGCCGTCCTCTTCGAGGAGATGGGCTACGCGCTGGCCCCCTCGCCGCTGCTCTCGACCACGCTGGTCGGCCTGGCGCTGACCCACTGTGGCTCCGACGACCAGCGTGAGCGCTACCTGCGGCCGCTTGCCGCCGGCGAGAAGCGCGGCGCGCCCGCTCTCTGGGACGCCGGCTCGCCCGGCAACCCCGGTGCCTTCGCGATGGAGGCCAGGGCCGGCGGCGAGGGGATCGTTCTCGACGGCGAGAAGGTGCTGGCGCCCGATGCCGCCACTGCAGACTTCTTCATCGTCGCCACCTCCGACGGCAAGCGCCACCTGGTGGACAGCGGCGCCGATGGCGTGACCGTCACCGCGGAACCGTCGATCGACCTGACCCGCCGTCTCTACTCCGTTCGCTTCGAAGGGGTCGAGGTCGCCGCAGCCGACACGATGCCCGCCGAGGGGGCCGACTACTTCCCGGTCTTCTTCCGCATCTGCGTCGCGATTGCCGCCGAGTCGACCGGCATCGCGCAGCGGACGATGGAGATGGCCGTCGAGTACTCCAAAGACCGCCAGCAGTTCGGCCGCCCGATCGGCGCCTACCAAGCGGTTTCCCATCGTTGTGCCCAGATGCTGCTCGAGACCGAGAACGCCCGCTCGGCCGTCTACGGCGCCGCCTGGGCCGCCGACGCCGAGCCCGAGTCGCTGCCGCTGGCCGCCTCGATGGCGAAGGCCTACTCCTCCGACGCCGGCTGGCGCGTCCCCGACGCCTCGATCCAGGTGCACGGCGGGATCGGCTTCACCTGGGAGCACGACCTGCACTTCTTCCT
>DAIRWC010000158.1:0-495 GCA_036802505.1 Solirubrobacterales bacterium | reverse complement strand
GTCCTCGCCGAGCCCATCGCGGTCGAGGGTTGAAACGCCATCCGAATCAAACCTCGACCGCGATGAGGTTTCGGGCTTGAGCGCGCTCGATCGCATCTCGGTCGCCGGGATCGGCGTCACCGTCGCCGACCTGGAGGCCGAAGCGAAGCGCGCCGAGGCGGCCGGCGTCGAGTGCGTCTGGGCACCCGAGCTGTTTCGCTCCTCGGTCACCCAGGCGGCCTACCTGGCCGGTCGCACGGAGACGATCGGCGTCGCCACCGGGATCGCCTGGGCGTTCACCCGCAGCCCCTTCATCGTCGCGATCAGCGCCCTCGACATCGACGAGATGTCGGGCGGGCGCTTCCGCCTCGGTCTCGGCTCCGGCGTCAAACGCCTCAACGAAACCTGGCACAACGCCGAGTACGGCAGGCCGGCGCCACATCTGCGCGAGGCGATCGAGGCGACCCGCCTGATCATGCAGCAGGCAGGGGTGGGCGAGCCGATCCGCTACGAGGG
>DAIRWC010000157.1:2290-4676 GCA_036802505.1 Solirubrobacterales bacterium | reverse complement strand
CATATATAGAGGGGTCGGAGACGTCCTGGTAACCGAGCGCCACCTCATGCGAAGAGAGTGCCGTGCCGCAGCGCGGGCAGTAGGGCACGACCTTGTGTCCCTCGTAGAGGCGGCCGTCGTCCCAGAGCTTGCGCAGCGACCACCAGACCGACTCGATGTAGTCGTCCTCGAGCGTCACGTAGGGATCGTCGAGATCGATCCAGAAGCCGATCCGCTCGGTCAGCCGGTTCCACTCCTCGACGTACTCGAAGACCGAAGCGCGGCAGCGCGCGTTGAACTCGGCGATCCCGTACTCCTCGATCTCCTGCTTGGAGGAGATCCCGAGCTCTTTTTCGATCTCGAGCTCGACCGGCAGGCCGTGGCAGTCCCAGCCGGCCTTGCGCGGCACCCGGTAGCCCCGCATCGTGCGGTAGCGCGGGTAGATGTCCTTGAAGACCCGGGAGAGGACGTGGTGGGAGCCGGGACGGCCGTTTGCCGTCGGCGGTCCCTCGTAGAAGCTCCAGACCTCGGCGCCCTCACGGTTGGCGAGCGAGCGGTCGAAGACGTCGCGCTCGCGCCAGCGCGCCAGCACCCGCTCCTCGAGCTCGGGGAAGGACTGCTTGGGGTCGACTGGCTTGAAGCCGGGCATGAGCAGGTGATTCTAGGAGTGAGTACGCTCCTCGCCGCATGCCCGCCTACGACCTGAACGGAAAGGTGGCGCTGGTGACCGGCGCCGCCAAGGGAATCGGCTTCGAGACGGCGCGCCAGATCCACATGCGCGGCGGCTCGGTTGCCGTCGTCGACCTCGACTCCGGAGAGGCCGGCGAAGCGGCCGAGCGGATCGGCGAGCGGGCGATCGGGATCGGCGCCGACGTCACCGACCAGGCCGCGATCATGCAGGCCGTAGCCGAAACCGTCGAGCGCTTCGGCGGCCTCGACGTCGTCGTCGCCAATGCCGGAATCGCCCAGACGAAGATGGCGACCGTGCGGGGAATCGGCACGGAGGAATGGGAGCGGGTCTTCGAGGTCGACATGCTCGGCGTCTGGCGCACCGTGCGAGCAGCGCTGCCGCAGATAGTTGAGCGCCGCGGCCACGTCGTCGTCACCTCCTCGGTGTACGCCTTCGTCAACGGCGTCCTCAACAGTCCCTACGCGGTGGCGAAGTCGGGGGTCGAGTCGCTGGGCCGGTCGCTGCGGGCCGAGCTGATGCCGCTGGGGGCGAGCGCGAGCGTCGCCTACTTCGGCTGGGTCGACACGCGGATGGTCCAGGACGCGTTCGAGAACAACGGCGACCGCATGCAGCAGAACCTGCCCGACTTCCTGCGCAAGCGGATCGGCCCGGATGAGGCGGGCGCTGCCGTCGTGCGCGGGATAGAAGACCGCGCGCCGCGGATCTTCGCGCCCAAGTGGTGGCGCTACGTCTCCGCCCTGCGCGGCATCCTCAACCCGCTGCTCGACCGCCGCTTCGAACGGGACGCGGCGATGACGGCGACGATCCGCGAGGTCGAGAGCGAAGCCGACGAGCAGGGCGCCGCCGCGGTCTCAACCGCCTCGCGTTAACTCCTCAAGCAGGAAGACGAAGGACTCGTAGCTCTCTCCGGTCGCGCGGGCGAGGCCGATCTCGCAGGTGCGGTTGCTGCTCAGGTAGGCGTCGAAGTCGCGACCCGACAGCTCCTCCACCTGGTCGGCGGTCGCCGCCGCGGTCAGCTCGGGGTGGCTGAAGCCGCGGTCTCCGGCGAAGCCGCAGCAGGTCGCCGAGGGAGCGACGTAGACCTCCTCGGCGAGGGCATCGGCGAGGCTGCGCAGGCGCGGCGCGAGCCCCATCTGGCGCGTCGCGCAGGTCGGGTGGACGGTGGCGGAGCCGACTTTGCGGGCGACCTCTAGCCGCGGGAGCAGCCGGTCGTGCGCCCAGGCGACCGAGTCGAGAATGGTCAGCCCGGCGAGGCGCTGGGCGTTCTCCTCGTCGAGTACGCCCTCGCCGGGCTCGGCGATGGCGTGGGTGCAGGAAGCAGCGTCGATCACGACAGGCAGCTCGCCCTCGTCGCTCCAGCGCCAGAGGCGCTCGACCGTCTCGTTCGCCTTGTGCCGGTGGGCATCGCCGAATCCTTTCGAGCTCCAGGGCAAGCCGCAACATGAGCCCGTGACCTCGTCCGGCACCCACACCGGCAACCCAGCCCGCGCCGAGACCTCCACCAAGGCCTCAGCCAACCCCCGCCGACGGGCCTCAAAGTGTCCTATTTGTCCACTTTCAGGCCCGTCGGCCGTGGTGACGCCGAAGATTCGGTTGGTGCAGCTTGGGACGTAGACGGCCGCGGCGGGCTGGCGCTCCACGTCCGCGTCCGCCGCCTGGAGCAGCATGATGATGCTGGTGAAGCCCTGGGCCACGGTGTCGTGGATCTCCCCGGAC
>DAIRWC010000157.1:1867-2280 GCA_036802505.1 Solirubrobacterales bacterium | reverse complement strand
TCGCCGGACGTGTCGATGATGAGCTCCATCGGGCGGCCGTCGGGCAGCAGGCGGGAGGCCGGCGCCGCGCTTGCTGCGGCGTGCCAGCGGGCCGCCGACCCGGAGCGCCGCGCGCGAAGCCTTTTCGACGGCGCCCCAGCTCTTCGCCCCGCGCAGGGCCAGCGCTTCGGCCCGCGGCGAGTGCTTCTCCTCGCGCAGCTCCTTGACCAGCTTGCCGGTGTCGATCCCGAGCGGGCAGGCGAGACGACAGGAGCCGTCGGCGGCGCAGGTGTCGAGCCCGTCGTAGGAGTACTCCTCCTCGAGCGTCCGGCGCAGCGGCGAACCCTCGGGCTGGCGGGCGATCTCGCGGCGCAGGACGATCCGCTGCCGCGGCGTGGTGGTCAGGTTGCGGCTCGGGCAGACCGGCTCGCAGA
>DAIRWC010000157.1:0-1857 GCA_036802505.1 Solirubrobacterales bacterium | reverse complement strand
AAGCCGCACTCGACACAGGCGGTCGCCGACTCGGCGATCTCCGGCGTCGTTTTCAGGTTGCGCAGGTGGGCATCGGGGTCGCGGTTGAGGACGACCCCGGGGGCGAGCACGCCGTCGGGGTCGGCGAGCCGCTTCACCCGCCACATCAGCTCAGTTGCCTTCTCGCCCCACTCGCGCTCGACGTAGGGCGCCATGTTGATCCCGGTGCCGTGCTCGGCCTTGAGCGAGCCGTCGTACTTGCCGACGATCAGCTCGACGAGCTTCGCCATTAACGACTCGTAGCGCTCCACATCCTCCCGCTTGGCGAAGTCCGGAGTGAGCATGAAATGCAGGTTTCCGGCGGATGCGTGCCCGGCCACCCCGGACAGGAAGCCGTGCTCGCCGAGCAACGCCTGCAGGTCGCGGGCGCCCTCGGCGATCCGCTCCGGCGGCACGCAGACGTCCTCGACGATCAGCGCCGTGCCCGCCGGCCGCACCCGCCCGACCAGGCCGTGCAGCCCCTCGCGCACCCGCCAGGCGAGCTCGATCTGCTCGGCGTCGCGCGTGAACTCGATCGGGCGGATCGTCTCGTGGGCGGCGAGGATCTCCTCGGCCTTGGCGACCTGTGGGTCCAGCTCCGCGTCGGTCTCGGCGCCGAACTCGACCAGCAGCACCGCCGACTCCGGCGGCAGCTCCTTCCACTCCTCCGGCGCGCCGACCATGTTGTAGGCGGCGACGATCAACGCCGGGGCGACCATCAGCTCGACCGCGGTCGCGCCGCTCGCGACCAGGTCGCGGACGGGGGCGATCGCCGCGTCGATGCCGGGGAAGTGGATCCAGGCGGTGGTCGTGCGGGCGGGCTGCGGCACGGTCTCGAAGACCGCCTCGGCGACGAAGCCGAGCGTGCCCTCCGAGCCGACGAGCAGGCGGCGGAAAATGTTGAGCGGCTGCTCAGCGTCGAGGAAGGCGCAGAGCCGGTAGCCGGTCGTGTTCTTGATCGCGAACTTGCGGCGGATGCGCTCGCTCAGCTCGGCGTCGGCGCGGATCTCGTCGCGGATCGCCGCCAGGCCCGCTGCCAGCTCCGGCTCCGCCGCGGCGAAGCGCTCGGCCGCGCCCGGGGCGGCGGTGTCGATCGTCGTCCCGGAAGGGAGGACGAAGGTCAGCGAGCGCACCGTCGAGTAGGAGTCCTTGGTCGTGCCGCAGCGCATCCCGCCGGAGTTGTTGGCGATCACGCCGCCGACCGTGGCGATATCGGTGCTGGCCGGGTCGGGGCCGAGCTTGCGGCCGTAGGGGGCGAGCACCTTGTTGGCGTGGCCGAGCACGATGCCGGGCTTGACCCGCGCCAACACCCCGCCGTCCTCGACCGCGATGCCGCCGAAGTGGCGGCGCACGTCGACCAGAATTCCGTCGCTCTGGCCCTGACCGTTGAGGCTGGTGCCGCCTGCCCGGAAGACGACCGGAACGTCGTTGGCGTGGCCGTAGGCGAGGGTCTTGGCGACGTCGTCGGCATCGTGCGCCATCACTACCGCGCGGGGCAGCAGCCGGTAAGGACTGGCGTCGGATGCGTAGCGGACGATGTCGCTTGCCCGGCCGAGGACGCGGTCGGCGCCGAGCAGCGCTTCAAGCTCACCGCGCAGCGGCTGGGCGGCTCCCCCCGCGAGCGACTCCGGAGCGCGGTCGGGGGCGGCGACGGTCATGGCTGAATCTTCCTAGAAGAGCGACATGCCCGGCTGGACCGGGACTTCGACCAACTCGGGGCGCGAGGAGGCGAGCGCCTTGGCCAGGGCGTCGAGGACCTCCCGCCCGGCCGCCACCACCTCCTGGCCGACGCCATCCGCGGGGATCACCGCGATCCGGAACCTGCGTGGTGTGTCCATG
>DAIRWC010000156.1:0-4698 GCA_036802505.1 Solirubrobacterales bacterium | reverse complement strand
GGCGATGTCTTTGCGGTAGATGATGTTGACCGCACCCTCCGGGCCCATCACCGCGATCTCCGCGGTCGGCCAGGCGACGTTGTAGTCGGCCAGCATGTGCTTCGAGTTCATAACGTCGTAGGCACCGCCGTAGGCCTTGCGGGTGACGACCGTGAGCTTCGGCACGGTCGCCTCGGTGAAGGCGTAGAGCAGCTTGGCGCCGTGGCGGATGATCCCGTTCCACTCCTGGTCGGTGCCGGGCAGGAAGCCGGGCACGTCGGTGAAGGTGACGATCGGGACGTTGTAGGCGTCGCAGGTGCGCACAAAGCGGGCCGCCTTCTCGGAGGCCTCGATGTCGAGCACGCCGGCGAGGAAGGCGGGCTGGTTGCCGACGATCCCGATCGGGAAGCCGTCGAGCCGTGAGAAGCCGCAGACGATGTTCTTGGCGAAATGCTCGTGGACCTCGAAGAACTCCTCGTCGTCGACGATGCGGGTGATCACCTCGCGCATGTCGTAGGGCTTGGATGGATCGTCGGGGACGACCGTTTCCAGCTCCTCGTCTTCGCGATCCGGATCGTCGGAGGGAGCGAAGCGGGGCGGCGCCTCGAGGTTGTTGGAGGGCAGGAAGCCGAGCAGGTAGCGCACGTCCTCGAGGCAGCTCTCCTCGTCCTCGGCGGCGAAGTGTGCGACGCCCGACTTGGAGTTGTGGCTCATCGCCCCGCCGAGCTCCTCGAACTCGACTTCCTCGCCGGTCACCGTCTTGATCACTTCCGGGCCGGTGATGAACATGTGCGAGGTCTCTTTGACCATGAAGATGAAGTCGGTCATCGCCGGCGAGTAGACGGCGCCGCCGGCGCAGGGGCCCATGATCACGCTGATCTGCGGGATCACGCCCGAGCACTGGACGTTGCGGACGAAAACGTCTCCGTAGGCGCCGAGCGAGACGACACCCTCCTGGATGCGGGCGCCACCGGAATCGTTGATGCCGACCACCGGGGCGCCGACCTGGGCGGCGAGGTCCATCACCTTGCACATCTTCTCCGCCATCACCTCGCCGAGGCTGCCGCCGAAGACGGTGAAGTCCTGAGAGAAGACGAAGACGGTGCGGCCGTCGATCGTGCCATGGCCGGTGACGACGGCGTCGCCCCAGGGACGCCGTTTCTGCATCTCGAAGTCGTAGGTGCGGTGGCGGACGAAAGTGTCGAGCTCCTCGAAGGAGCCGGGATCGAGCAGCTTCTCGATCCGCTCGCGGGCGGTCATCTTGCCCTTCGCGTGCTGCTTCTCCACCGCCTCCTCGGAGGCGGAGTTGACCGCCGCCTCGCGCAGTTCGCGCAGGTAGGCGAGCTTCTCTTCGTGGGTGACCGGATTCTTCTCCCGCATCGCGGCGCGGGAGTCTATTTAAGACTCAGAATTCGGCGCAGATGGCGACTGCTTCGACGGCGAAAGTTTTGCCAGCTTCCTGGGCTTCCGCCGAGGCGGTCCACCCGGTGCGCTTGCTTTCCCCGTTGACGAAGGGCAGGGAGGAACCAAGGAGCGGCGTTTTGACGGCGTCGCCCAGGATCGACTTCGCGCCGCCCCCGACCACCTGCTTGCCGGCTGGACATTCGGCGGTGACGGACTGTGGGCTGGTCGTGCTGACGGCGCCGCTCACTTTGCCGACGTAGGAGACGTTCTTGACTAGCTGCGCGAGGAAGCTCGACGCCAGCTTGGTCGAGCCGACCGCGCCGTCCTGGATCTTGCCGTTGGAAACCGCGTTGGCGGCCAGCTGATTGCCACCGACCGCGTTGCCGGCGAGCTTTTCGCCGTTGACGGCGCCGTTCTTTAGCTTGCCCTGGGTGACCACGCCGCCGCCGAGCTGTTCGGAGCGGATCGAGCCCTTTGCCAACAGGCTGGAGCCGATCGTGCCGGGCGCGATCTTGTTGCCGGTCACGGCACCGTTGCGCAGCTTCAGGTTGGTCACCGAGCCGCCCCTCAGTTTGAGCGTCGTCACCGAGCCGTTGGCGAGGTTCTGGGTCTTGACCGACTTCTTGCCCAGCGTCGTCGTCGCCGCGTAGGCGGCGCCGCTGAGCGCCACGAAGAGAGCGATGCAGGAGATCGCGTTGGCGAAGGTCAGGTGCTTGCTCAGCTGCTTCAAGTCGGTCTTCTCCTTGGGGCTAGACGAACGGCTTCTTCTGCGGCTCGGCGAGCCGATCGAGGTAGCGCTCGAGGTCCGTCGCCTCGATGCCGGAGCGCTCGTCGGCGCGGAGTTCGACCCGCGTGCCAAAGCCCTTCTCGGCCATCGTCACCTCGACGCCCTCGACCTCGGCCACCAGCTCGGCCAGCTCCGGCTCGGACTTCATCAGCGTCCTGGCGACCTCGATCATTGCCCCCGCTTCAACTCAGCGCCACAGGTTCCTCCCCCACTTTGCGGCCTGGGCAAGACCTTCCAGGGGGAGAACTCGCGCCCATCCGACATTGACCCACTTCAGGTGTGGTCAATGTCGGATGGGCTTAACGACAAACGCAGCAGGGAAACGTGGGGGCTGGCCGGGAGGCAGCACGGGATTGTGGCGCGGCGACAGCTGCTCGCGCTGGGGTCCAACTCGCGGGAGATCGAGCACCGGGTCGCGCGAGGACGCCTGCACCTCGTGATGCGCGGCGTGTACGCAGTCGGCTGGCCGCAAATGACACCACGCAGGCGCTTGATGGCGGCGGTTCTGGCGTGCGGTGAGGGCGCCGCACTGAGCCACCAAAGTGCGGCGGCGCTCTGGGGCATCGCCAAGGAGCGACGCGGGCGCATCGACATCAGCGTGAGGCGGCGCAGCGAACTCGAGCGCCCTGGGCTGAAGGTCAGAGCCCGCGCGAAGCTCGACCCCGCCAAGATCGCGGTGAGAGATGGGATCCCGGTTACCGAGATCGTTCAAACGCTGGTCGACTTGGCAACGGAACTCCCGCCGCGCAGGGTGGAGCGAGCAATCAACGAGGCGGACAAGCACGACCTCATCGATCCAGAGACCTTGCGCTCTCGACTCCGCAGCTACGAGGGAGAACCCGGCGTAAAGCCACTACGCAAGCTCCTCGACAAGCGCACGTTCCGTCTCTCAGATTCAGATCTGGAGGTCCTCTTCCGTCCTATCTCCGTCGAAGCCGGACTTCCGTTCCCACTCAGCAAACAGATCGTCAACGGATGGGAAGTCGACTTCTTCTGGCCCGACCTCGGGCTCGTGATCGAGACCGACGGCCTGCGCTACCACCGCACGGCTTCGACGCAGACGCGCGACGCCCGCCGCAACCGCACCCACGCGCTAGCCGGTATGACCCCGCTCCGCTTCACCCACTACGAGGTCAAATACGAACCCACCCAGGTCCGACAAGAGCTGAGACGAGCCGCGGCAATGCTTCAAGCGCGCGTATCCGAGATTGACCACACCTGAGCTGGGTCAATCTCGGATACGCGCGCTTGGGCCTAGAAAAAGGCGCCGCCCTTGTATTCGCCGAAGACGTCGCGCATCGCGCCGCAGACCTCGCCGATCGAGGCGTCGGCGGCGAGCGCGGCGCGGATCGGGTGCATCAGGTTGCCCTCGCCGCGGGCGACCGCGCGCAGCTCGTCCAGCTTCTCGCCGACCGCGGCCTGGTCGCGGTTCTCCTTGAAGGCCGCCAAGCGCGCCAGCTGGCGCTGCTCGGACTCGGGATCGACGCGGAGGATGTCGACGTCGTCGACCTGGTCGGTGACGTATTTGTTGACGCCGACGATCACGTCTTGGCCCGACTTGTAACGCTCGTGGTAGGAGTGCGCCGACTCCTCGATCTCCTTCTGCATGAAGTCCAACGCCTCGACCGAGCCGCCCATCTCCTCGACCTTGCCGATCAGCTCCCAGGCGCGCGCTTCGATCTCGTCGGTCAGCGACTCGACGAAGTAGGAGCCGGCGAAGGGGTCGACGGTGTCGGCGACGCCGGACTCGTGGGCGAGCACCTGCTGGGTGCGCAGGGCGATCCGGGCCGAGCGCTCGGTCGGCAGCGCCAGCGCCTCGTCGAAGCCGTTGGTGTGCAGCGACTGGGTACCGCCGCTGACCGCGGCGAAGCCCTGCAGGGCGACGCGGATGATGTTGACCTCGGGCTGCTGAGCCTGCAGCGTCACGCCGCCGGTCTGGGTGTGGAAGCGGATCTTCATCGAGTTGGGGTCCTGGGCACCGAACCGCTCCTCGACGATCTTCGCCCACATCCGCCGCGCGGCGCGGAACTTGGCGACCTCCTGGAAGACGTTGTTGTGGCAGTTGAAGAAGAAGGCGAGCCGGGTCGCGAACTCGTCGATCTTGAGGCCGCGCTCGAGCGCCGCTTCGACGTAGGCGATCGCGTTGGAGAGCGTGAAGGCGACCTCCTGAACGGCCGAGCAGCCCTTCTCGCGGATGTGGTAGCCGGAGATCGAGATCGTGTTCCATTTCGGCACGTGCTCGCGGCAGTACTCGAAGATGTCGGTGGTCAGCCGCATCGTCGGCTCGGGGGGGTAGATGTAGTTACCGCGCGCCATGTACTCCTTCAGCACGTCGTTCTGAACGGTGCCGCGCAGCTTCTTGCTGGGAACCCCCTGCTCCTCGCCGACCAGCTCGTAGAGCAGCAGCAGGATGCCCGCCGGGGCATTGATCGTCATCGAGGTCGAGACGCCGTCGAGCGGGATCTGGTCGAAGCAGATCCGCATGTCCTCGATCGTGTCGATCGGGACCCCGGTGCGGCCCACTTCAC
>DAIRWC010000155.1:0-4721 GCA_036802505.1 Solirubrobacterales bacterium | reverse complement strand
CCGAGGCACAAGATCGTCGACAGTCGCCTGCCCGACCTGCCCGGCGCGGCGATGCTCGCCCTCGGCCTGGCGGCGATCACCCTCGGCATCGTCGAGGGCAACGACTGGGGCTGGACCTCGCCGGCCACCCTGGGCGCCTTCGCCGCCGCGGCGCTACTGCTCGCCGGTGTCGTCGTGCGCAGCCGCAGCCACCCGCGGCCGATCGTCGAGCCGGCGCTCTTCGCCCACCGCTCCTTCCGCATCGGCAACTTCGGCACGTTGCTCTTCGCCGCCGCCTTTTTCTCGCTGATCCTCGGCAACGTCCTCTTCCTCACCGGCGTCTGGGGCTACACGATCCTCCAGGCGGGTGCGGCGACTCTGCCGGGGCCGACCGCCAGCACGATCTTCGCCGGCCCGGCCGGCAAGCTCGCCGACCGCTTCGGCCACCGCGCCGTGATCGTCCCCGGCACGATCGTCTTCGCCGCCGGGGTGATGGTGCTGCGCTCGGCCGGCGCCGAACCCGACTGGCTCGGGCTCTGGCTGCCGGGCTCCCTTCTGACCGGGATCGGCATCGGCCTCGCCTTCCCGACCCTCGGCTCGGCCGCCGTCCGCGACGTTCCGATCGACCGCTTCGCCACCGCCAGCGCCGTCAACGCAGCCTTCCGCCAGGTAGGCGCCGTGCTCGGCACCGCGATCCTCGTAGCGATCGTCGGCGAACCCGCCTCGCTCGCCGCAGCCCTCTCCGTCTCCGACGGCGCCTTCCTCTTCGCCGCAATCGCCGCGCTCGTCTCAGGCGCCGTGGTTCTCGGCCTGCGACCCCAGCGAGCACCAGGCGCTCTTGGCGGAGCCGAGGTCGAGGCTGAGGCTGCGATCGCCGGCGGCGATCTCCACCGCGTCGCCGCCGACCTTGCCGAGTAGGAGAACCTCGACCCCGCGGTCCGCGAGAGCCTCCAGCTTCTCGCGCTCGCCGCTGAGGACGAAGCCCCCGGGGCCCTCGCCGAAGAGCGCCTCCTCGGGTGAGCAGCCGCGCTCGCGCAGCGGCTGGAGATCCACCTGGCAGCCGAGGCCGGAGCCGATCGCGCACTCGGCCAGCGCGCAGGCGAGGCCGCCGTCGCCGGCGTCGTGCGCCGAGGCGAGCTTGCCGGCACGCACCGCGTTGCGCACCGCCTCGCAGGCTGCGACGACCGCGCCAACGTCGGGCTGGGGGAGACCCGTGTCGAGCTCGCCACGCTGCTTGGCCAGCTCCGAGCCGGCGAGGGAGGGTTCGAACGGACCGAGCAGGGCGATCGCGTCGCCCTCGCGGGCGAAGGCGCTCGGCGCGGCCATTGCCGGGTCGGGCAGCTCGCCGACCATGCCGACCACCGGGGTCGGGTAGATCGGGCCTTCCGGGCCCTCGTTGTAGAGGGAGACGTTGCCGCCGACGACCGGCACGCCGAGCGCCTCGCAGGTCTCGGCGAGGGCTTGGACCGCCCGATCGAGCTGCCAAGCGGGGACCGGCTTCTCCGGGTTGCCGAAGTTGAGGCAGTTGGTCAGGCCGAGCGGCTCCGCGCCGACGCAGGCGAGGTTCTGGGCGCACTCGAGCACAGCCTCGACCGTGCCGGCGTGAGGGTCGCAGGCGACCCGCCGGCCGTTGCCGTCGATCGCGATCGCGATCGCGCGGTCGGCCTCGGGAATCGCCAGGACCGCCGCGTCGGCGCTCTCCGGCCGTCGCGCCGTGCGCGAGCCGACGACCGAGTCGTACTGCTCGAACGCCCAACGCTTCGAGGCGACGCTGGGCGAGGCGAGCAGGGCGAGCAGCGTCTCCTCCGCTGAAGCGCCCGGATCGAGCGTCGGCCGGTTGCCGTAGATCCAGCCCTCGGGCTCGGCCGGGCTGAGGTCGTAGAGCGGGCAGCCGTCGACCAGCGCCTCGACCGGCATCTCGCCGACGACCTCGCCGTCGCGCAGCACCCGGACCAGGCCGTTGTCGGTGATCGCGCCGATCTCCGCGGCGCCGGTCTGCCATTTCTCGCAGACCGCGATCACCTCGGCGACCCGCGCCGGCTCGACCACCGCGAGCATCCGCTCCTGCGACTCGGAGACCATGATCTCGAACGGCTCCATGCCGGCCTCGCGCAGCGGCACTCGCGCGACGTCGAGATCGATCCCTACTCCGCCCGCCGAGGCCATCTCGCTCGCCGAGGAGGTGAGGCCGGCGGCGCCGAGGTCCTGCAGGGAGACCAGCAGTCCCTTGCCGAGCAGCTCCAAGCAGCACTCCAACACCTTGGACTCCTCAAACGGGTCGCCGATCTGCACCGTCGGCCGCTTCGCCGCGTCGCCCTCGCCGAGCTCGGCCGAGGCGAGGACCGAGGCGCCGCCGATCCCGTCGCGCCCGGTCGAGGCTCCCATCAACACGACCGCGTTGCCGATCCCGGCCGCGGCGGCGCGCACCATCTCGTCCTGCTTGGCGATCCCGACGCACATCGCGTTGACCAGGCAGTTGTGCTCGTAGGGCGCCTCGAAGTAGATCTCGCCGCCGACGTTGGGCACGCCGATCGAGTTCCCGTAGTGGCCGATCCCCCGCACCGCGCCGTCGAGCAGGTGCCGCGAGCGGACCGAGTCGAGCTCGCCGAAGCGCAGCGAGTCGAGGATCGCGATCGGCCGCGCGCCGAGCGCGAAGACGTCGCGCAAGATGCCGCCGACCCCGGTCGCCGCGCCCTGGAAGGGCTCGACCGCGCTGGGGTGGTTGTGGGACTCGACCTTGAAGGCGATCGCGTAGCCCTCGCCGATGTCGACGGCGCCGGCGTTCTCGCCGGGCCCCATCACGACCCGCTCGCCCTCGGTCGGCAGCCGCCGCAGCAGCTTGCGCGAGTGCTTGTAGGCGCAGTGCTCGGACCAGAGCAGGCTGAACATCGCCAGCTCGACCCCGTTCGGCTCGCGGCCGAGCTTCTCGACGATCAGATCGAACTCGGAGTCGGTCAGCCCGAGCTCGCGGTGCGGTGAGCTGTCGGTCGCAGCGGCACTCATACCCGCGCCCCGGCGACAGCGTCGAAGATCCGCAACCCATCGGTCGACCCCGTCATAGCGTCGACCGCATGCTCCGGATGAGGCATCAGGCCAAGCACGTTGCCGGCCACGTTGCGCACCCCGGCGATGTCCCGCGTCGACCCGTTGGGATTCTGCCCCGGCGCATAACGAAACGCGACCTGCCCGTTCGCCTCCAGCGAGTCGAGCATCTCCTCCGGCGCCCAGTACCGCCCTTCTCCGTGCTTTGCGGGAATCGACAGCATCTCCCCCGGCAGAATGGACGATTGTGTCCCCTCTGGGGGCTCCAATCGTCCAACTTGCAGCTCGACCTGGCGGCAGACGAAGCGCATGCTCTCGTTGAGCAGCAGGGCGCCCGGCAATAGGCCGGTCTCGCAGAGGACCTGGAAGCCGTTGCAGATCCCCAGCACCGGTCCGCCGTCCGCGGCGAACTCCGCCACCGCCTCCATCGCCGGCGAGAAGCGGGCGATCGCCCCTGCCCGTAGATAGTCGCCGTAGGAGAAGCCGCCGGGGACGACGACCGCGTCGATTCCGCCGAGGTCGCGCTCCTCGTGCCAGATCAACCGCGCCTCGCCGCCGCTCAGCTCGCAGGCGTGCAGGGCGTCCCGCTCGTCGCAGGAGCCGGGGAACTGGACGACGCCCCAGAGCATCAGGCGCCGTCGATGCTCTCGATCTCGAAGTCCTCGATCAGCGGGTTGGCGAGCAGCTTCTCGCAGAGCTCCGTCAGCCGCGCCGGGTCCTCCGCCTCCAGCTCGACCATTCGCCCGACCCGCACGTGCTCGATGCCCTCGAAGCCGAGCGCCGGCAGCGCCCGCTCGACCGCCTTGCCCTGCGGGTCGAGGATCCCCTCCTTCGGCCGGATCAGGACCCTGGCCTTCGGCATCTAGAAGGAGCGCTCCGTGATCCGCTCGTAGGCCTCGACGTACTTGGCCCGCGTCTGCTCGATCACGTCGGCCGGCAGCTTGGGCGCCGGCGGCTTGTGATCCCAGCCGGCGGCGTCGGCCCAGTCGCGCACGAACTGCTTGTCGAAGGACGGCTGCGTCTTGCCCGGCTCGTAGCGGTCGGCCGGCCAGAAGCGCGAGGAGTCGGGCGTCAGGACCTCGTCGCCGAGGACGATCTCGGCGCCGGCGTGGCGCCCGAACTCGAACTTGGTGTCGGCGAGGACGATCCCCCGCTCGGCGGCGTGCTCGGCGCCGCGCTGGTAGACCTCGATCGAGATCCGCCGCAGCTCTTCCATCAGCGCCCGGTCGCCGACGATCTTCGCCGCCCGCTCGAAGTCGACGTTCTCGTCGTGGTCGCCGATATCGGCCTTGGTCGCCGGCGTGAAGATCGGCTCCGGCAGCTTGTCGGACTCGAGCAGGTTGGGCGGCAGCTCGATCCCGCAGACCGCGCCACCGGCCTTGTATTCCTTCCAGCCCGAGCCGGAGAGGTAGCCGCGGACGACGCACTCGACCGGGTACATCTCCAGCCGTCGCACCCGCATCCCCCGTTCCATCGCTTCCTCGGGGACGTCGGCGGAGAGGAAATGGTTGGGGACGATGTCGCCGGTCAGCTCGAACCAGAATTCCGAGATCCGGTTCAGCACCTTGCCCTTGTCGGGGATCGGCGTCGGCATCACCACGTCGTAGATGGAGATCCGGTCCGAGGCGACCATCAGCAGGTCGTCGGCCCACTCGTAGATCTCGCGCACCTTGACCGAGGAATGGAGCTTTCGATCGGCA
>DAIRWC010000154.1:3460-4737 GCA_036802505.1 Solirubrobacterales bacterium | reverse complement strand
CGGCCGAGATCGCCGGCGGCATGCTCGAGCGGCGCCTGGAGGAGCCCGGCCGCGCCGTCGCATTGATCGAGGAGCTGAACGAGCTTGTGGTCGCCGAGCTGGAGCACGGGGTGGAGGCGATGCTCGGCGCCCGCGACCTGCTGCATGCCCTGAAGCAGCGCGGCACACCGATCGGGCTCGTCTCCAACTCGCCGCTCGCCTTTGTCCAGCGCTCGCTGGAGATCGTCGGCTTCGCCGACAGCTTCGACGTCGTGATCAGCGCCCACGAAGTCGCGGCGCCGAAGCCGGCCCCGGATCCCTATCTGGAGGCCTGTCGCCGGCTGGGCGTCGAGCCAGGACCTGACGTGGTCGCCCTGGAGGACTCGCCGACCGGCGTAGCCGCCGCCCGAGCGGCCGGCCTAACCGTGATCGGTATTCCCTCGCTCGAGGGAATCGTGCTGGAGGAAGCCCACCACATCGCCGAGTCGCTGCTGGACGACGTCGTCAGTCGTCGCTTGGCGCTTTGAGGGACTGCCACGGGGATGCCTCCGCCCGGACAATCGTCGGTCAACGAGACCGACGATTTGAGTATCCGCCCGTTCGGAGGTATCCCCGTGTCAGCCCCTGAGTACGCGACGCCGGCGTAGGACGCGCTCGCAAATATCCGTTAGCTCTCTGACGTTGCGCTCCTCGTCTAGCGGAAGCTCGCGATGCAGCGCGGCGTTTGCTGCATCCCCGGCCTGTGAGCGTCGAGTCTCCAGCTCGGCCATGTCCTCCTCGTGCCCAGGGTCGGCGAGCGCCCCGTCGAGCTCGACCAGCATCGCCTCCACGGCTACCCGCAGCTGCAGTGCTGCCTCTCGGAGGCGACCGGCGTCGAGGTCGGCGCGGGCGCGGAGCAGCAGGGTCTCGCAGGCGTCGAAGCGTTCGCGGTCGCCGAGGACCGCGGCGACGCGCTCCTGGGGCCGCAGCTCTTCGCCCTGTCGTCGCCGTGCACTTCCTCCCGCCCGCACGTCGATCTCGCGGGCAGAAGAGAAGCGACCGGATGCGACCTCCTTGCCGCTGCCGACGCCGATTCGTACGGTCGTCGCGCCGTCGGCCCGCAGTTCCGCACCGAGCTGGTCGGCGCTTGCCACGGCGTGCGCGTGGATCGCCCGGTTGAGCAAGGCGATTCCCTCTGCAACGACTGCGTCGGTCGAGTCCTCGGAAGCCAGTGCCTCGTCCAGCCAGACATCGGCCTCGTCGGTTTGATCGAAGGGCTCCTCGGCCCGCACCGCGGTGACCCGGCTCAGCGGCAGGGG
>DAIRWC010000154.1:0-3450 GCA_036802505.1 Solirubrobacterales bacterium | reverse complement strand
GCGTCGTCGCCGGCGGGGCGGGGGAGGGGCGCCGACGGTTTCGACGACGAGCACCTGCTGCTCGCCATCGCTCCGGGCCAGGTAACGACCATCAGGCACGGCGAGCGTGCCGGCGAACTCGAACTGCGCGAATCCGAAGAGCTGCGTCAGTCGCCCTTGCGCTTGTCCGGCAACGAGAACTTCGAGGGGCCGGTCGGCACCTTCGGGTTCTCGATCCCCTCGAGGCGGTGGCTCAGTCGCTGCCACTGGTCGGGCTTCAGCATCGCATCGAGCTGTTCGCCGAAGATCCCGGCTTCCGGCCGGTAGCCGACGTGGACGTGGTCGTAGTGGTCGGGCAGCGCGAAGCTGGTTTCGCCGGGCAGATCCTCGAGCGAGATCACCTGGTGCGGGTGCATCGTTCCCTGTAGCTGCAGCACGGTTTTGATCAGCTCGTCGGTGAGCGTACCCGGGCCCTGGTGACCGGTCACCGGCACTCCGTTGATCGTCGCGATGTCGACCGCGTCCCCGGTCGAGTGCTCGGAGACGTTGCCCGAGGTGGTCAGGTAGCTATGGCCGCACTCGAGCGCGGTGATCGTCAACGTGAAGCCTTTGGAGACCAGGTACTCGAGCATCGCCAGAACCCGGCGGTCGATTTTGCCGGTGGCGATGTCGGTGCGGCCGCAGTCGTAGATTTCGAGCTGTTCGTCGGCGAGCACGCGCCGCTCCAGCGCCTCCTTGGAGAGCAGGAGCACGCCGGCACCGCCGAGGTCGGCCGAGAGGGGGTTTTTGCCGTCGGCGCGGTAGATGGCCGTCGCCTCGAGCAGCTTCCAGCCGTCGAGAATCGGCTTCGGGTCGATTCGCGGCGCGCCCTTGCCGGCCGGCCGGATCGCAAAGTTGATGTGTGGGTCGACGCCGTCTTCCCCCGCCCCGATCCGGGCGAGGACGGTTCCGGCTATAACCTTCGACCCGACCCTGAGGGTTCCATCGGCGCCCTTGGCGGCCGTGCTGTCGACGGCTCCGCTCGCCCGCTTCGGCTCGCCCTTCGACCTGCCCGGCAGGGCGTAAAGTCGCGGGCGGATGTTCTGACTGTCGACCGGGACCCGTTTCTCCTTGCCGGTCGGCATAACCACGGAACGGTGCTTGCGCACGATCGTGCCGAGCTCTGCATAGAGGTAGCGGTTGCCGTAGGCGTCGCGCAGGACGACGTAGCGGCCGAGCTTCTTCGAGCTGCCCATCTTCACGATCACGCCGTCGTTGACGGCGACGACGGGCGCCCCTTCGCGGGCGAAGATGTTGATCCCACGCCGGGTGGGCGAGGAGGAGATCGCTTCGGCGGCGTTGCCGTATTCGTCGCGGACCTGCGGCGTCGCTTTGCTCAACGCCGCCCGCGTCGCGATGTCGTCGGCGTAGCGGGCGTCGGCGGCGACCGGGAAGTGAGCCCCCTCGGTCAAGCCGGTCAGCGAGCCGACCAGCTGGGTCGGCAGCTTGCCGTACGCGCGTGCGTAGAGCAGCACCTCCTGGACGTACCAGTCGGCGTGGTTGTAGGCGAAGATCGCGTGGTAGAGGTCGTTGCTTCCGCCCGCCACCTTGAGGTAGTGGGCCGCGGCGCAGATCGCGTCGACAGGGTTGTAGGGGTCTTTACGGCCGTCCCCGTTGGCATCGAGCCCGTACATTTCCCAGCTCGACGGCAGGAACTGCATCCAGCCGACCGCGCCGGCCGTGGAGGGCCCCATGTTGGTGCCGAAGGCCGTCTCGATTTTGTTGATCGAGGCGAGCACCTCCCAGGGGATGCCGTACTCGGTGCCGCAGGCCTGGTAGATCGGCAGCAGGAAGGGTGGGATCTCGAAGGAGTCGATGACGAAGTTAGGAACGCCGATCGGAGATGGGCCGAAGGCGGCGAAGGTCGTCGTCGGGTTGGCGCCGGTCGGCGCCCCGCCCTGGTTGAACTGCAAGCCCCCGTCGGCGCCTTCGGACGGAGTCTGATCGCCGCCGGTCGCGCTGGGGGCCGTCACCCCGCCGCTTTCCGTCCCGCCGCCGAGGCTCTGGTTTCGCTTGACACCCCGGCTGCCGGGTTCGTCGCTGGCTTCCGAGGCGTTCAGGGAGGCACCGCTCTGAGCCTTGCCGCCCGCCTGCGAACCCTCTTCGCTCGCAGGCGTCGCGGCTTCGGTCGGCGCTTCCGGTTCCGCTTCCGGTGCCTCGGTCTTGTCGGAGGCCGATTCGCAGTCCGGGTCTTCGAGGTCAGTCAGGCCGTCTTCGTCATCGTCCACTCCGTTGGCGCAGGCAGGAGGCTGAGCGGGAGAAGGCAGGCTGGAGGTCGTCGTCAGACCGCTGGCCGCCTGGCTGTCGCCGAGGCCGGCCGATGGGTCGGCTCCGGCCATGCCGACGCCAAGCGCGGTGACGACCGCGAAGCCAGCCAGAGCAATGATCAGTGCGAGCTTTTGTCTCATACGTCGGCGTTTATGCCTCTGTTCCCTGCGTGCACGAGCATGTGCCTACCCGCGTCCGCCCTCTCCCCAAGCATCGAGCACGCCCACGCTACTGGCTGGCGCGGAGGCGCGCAACGCAGTGTGGCGCCCCCCAACATGCCCTTAATCAACGGCTGGCCCATGCCTGAGGCCAGGCAGCATCTCAAGCCCCTCGGATGGGCCGGTTAACAACCTGTTTCGGCCCTTTGGCGAGGGGAATCTCTAAGGTGTCCCGGATGAGCGTCGAGGACGAGTACGACGACGGGCTGCGGGCGCGCAGCGAGCAGGCGATCGGCGAGCTCGCGCAGGCCTTGCTCGACAGCAACGTGCTGGAGAACGCGGTTCACGCGGCCTTCGGTGCTCGTGAGAAGGCGCAGGAGGCACAGCACGCGGCGATGGCCGCGCTCAACCTTCCCTCGGCGGGCGATGTCGAGCGGCTCGAGCGCCGCCTGCGCTCGCTTTCGCAGCGGCTCGACGAGGTCGAGGACGAGATGGATCGGGTTTCGAGGGAGGTCGGTGGACTGCGGCGTCAGCTCGCTGCCGAGCGCCGCGGCGATGGCGCCGATACCGCAGCAGAAGCCTAACTCTAACCTTCGACTTTAGGGTTAGATAGAGCCTCCGCGGCGGCCTTTCCCGCCCTGACGGCAGCCAGTTCCATCTTCTCGTCGTCGAGTCGCTCGCCTGCCTCGGCTTCGGCTACGACCAAGACCGCGGCGGCGGCGATTTCCAGTGCTCCGGCGCGAGCAAGCACGGCGAGCGTCTGCATGTCTGCCGCCGCAGCCCCACCCGCCTCGGCGACGTCAACGGGCATCGTGTCGAGGCTGGCGACAGTCGCCGCCCGCGCTTGCGCCCCCAGCTCGACCCCCAGCCGCTCGCTCAGCGGCTGGTCCGGCGAGGCCGCGTCACCGGCGGCAAGCCCGAACGAGGCAGCACTGCCGGCGGTGGCCGGTGCCGCGGGAGCGGTCGCGGCGGCCGTCTGCGGCTGCGCGTTCGGATTGATCCAGCA
>DAIRWC010000153.1:0-4769 GCA_036802505.1 Solirubrobacterales bacterium | reverse complement strand
CGGCCGCCCTTGACGTTGAACGAGAAGCGGCCGGGCTGGTAGCCGCGCGCCTTGGACTCCGGCAGGCCGGCGAACCATTCGCGGATCGGCGTGAAGGCGCCGGTGTAGGTCGCCGGGTTGGAGCGCGGCGTGCGGCCGATCGGCGACTGGTCGATGTTGATGATCTTGTCGATCTGGCTGAGCCCGTCGACGCCGTCGTGGGCGCCGGGGCGCAGCTTTGCCTGGTGCAGGCGGTTGGCGACCGAGTGGTGCAGGGTCTCGTTGACCAGGGTGGACTTGCCCGAGCCGGAGACGCCGGTGACGCAGCAGAAGACTCCGAGCGGGATCGCCACGTCGATCCCCTTGAGGTTGTGTTCGCGGGCGCCACGCACGAGCAGCGCGCCGCGCGGCTCGCGGCGCTCGGCCGGCACCTCGATCATCCGCACCCCGGAGAGGTACTGCCCGGTCAGCGAGGCCGGGTCTTCGGCGACCTGGTCGGGCGTGCCGGCGGCGATCACGTGCCCGCCGTGTTCGCCGGCGCCGGGACCGAGGTCGACCAGATGGTCGGCGGCCATCATCGTGCCCTCGTCGTGCTCGACCACGATCACCGTGTTGCCGAGGTCGCGGAGGCGGTCGAGCGTGCCGATCAGCTTCTCGTTGTCGCGCTGGTGCAGCCCGATCGAGGGCTCGTCGAGCACGTACATCACGCCGACCAGGCTGGAGCCGATCTGGGTCGCCAGGCGGATCCGCTGCGCCTCGCCGCCAGAGAGCGAGCGGGCCGAGCGGGCCAGCGAGAGGTAGCCGATGCCGACGTTCTCGAGGAAGGCCAGCCGTTCGGAGATCTCGCGCACGATCAACCGCGCTATCGCCCGCTCGGTCTCGGTCAGCTCCAGCCCCTGGATCCACTCGCTCGCCGCCCGCGCCGAGAGCGACGTGTACTCGGCGATGCTGAGGCCGCTGACGGCGACCGCGAGGCTCTCCGGCCGCAGCCGCGCCCCCTTGCAGTCGGGACAGGGCTGCTCGGCCATGTAGCTCTCGATCCGCTCGCGGTTGGTCTCCGAGTCGGTCTCCTCATAGCGACGCTGCAACTGGTTGACGATCCCCTCGAAGCGGACCTTGTAGGAGCGACGACGGCCGTAGCGATTGGTGTAGGTCACCTGGTGGCGCTCGCCGCCGGTGCCGTAGAGGAAGACCTCTTTCTCCGCTTTCTTCAGCTTCGCCCAGGGCTTGCCGGCGTCCACGTCGTAGTCGTCGGCGACCGCGCCGATCAACCGCCGCCAGTAGGCGGTGACGCCGCGGTTCCACGGCTGCAATGCCCCCTCGGCGAGCGAAAGGGTCGGATCGGGGACGACCAGCTCGGGGTCGATGACACGCTGGAAGCCGAGCCCGTGGCAGCGCTCGCAGGCGCCGTGCGGAGAGTTGAAGGAGAAGATCCGCGGCTCCAGCTCGGGAATCGAGGTGCCGCAGGTCAAGCAGGCAAACTGCTCGGAGAAGAGCATCGTCTCGGCTTCGGAATCGACCATCTCGACTTCGACCAGACCGGCGGCCAGGCCGGCGGCGGCCTCGACCGACTCGGAGAGGCGGCGGCGCAGGTCGGTCTTCATCACCAGCCGGTCGACCACCACCGAGATGTCGTGTTTGTACTTCTTGTCGAGGATGATCTCCTCATCGAGGCGGAGCAACTCGCCGTTGACCTTGACCCGCGAGTAGCCCTCCAGCCGCATCTGGTCGAGCAATTTCCCGTACTCCCCTTTGCGCCCGCGCACGACCGGCGCCATGACCATGAATTTCGTTCCCTCGTCGAGGGTCATCAGGCGGTCGACTATCTGCTCCTGCGTCTGCCCGGTGATCTGCTCGCCGCAGGTGGGACAGTGCGGAACGCCGATCCGCGCCCAGAGCAGACGCAGGTAGTCGTAGATCTCGGTCACGGTGCCGACGGTCGAACGCGGGTTTCGCGAGGTCGTCTTCTGGTCGATCGAGATCGCCGGCGAGAGCCCCTCGATCGAGTCGACGTCGGGCTTCTCCATCAGGCCGAGGAACTGGCGCGCGTAGGCGGAGAGCGACTCGACGTAGCGCCGCTGCCCCTCGGCGTAGATCGTGTCGAATGCGAGGCTCGACTTGCCCGAGCCCGAAAGCCCGGTGATCACGATCAGCGCGTCGCGAGGCAACTCGACGTCGATGTCCTTCAGGTTGTGCTCGCGCGCACCCGAAATGACGATTCGCTCAGAGGCAGCCACTGTCAGTCGAGTCTACTCAGACGAACAGATGTTCCCCTGAAGGACCTTCTCGGTAGCAGGACTGCTACCGTGGAGATCCGATGGCAACGATCCCCCAGAAAGAGCTGCGCAACAACGTCAGCGAAGTGCTGCGCCGAGCGGAAGCCGGCGAGGAGTTCACGATCACCGTCTCCGGGCGGCCGGTAGCTCAACTCGGTCCAGCTCGCGATCGACAATGGGTCAACACCTCCAGCTTGCACGATCTTTGGGCGCTGCCTGTTGATCCAACGCTCGAACGTGACTTGGAGGAATTCGGCGGCGACCTGCGAGACCCCTGGGCCGATTAGGGGTGCGCATCCTGCTCGATACTTCGGTGCTGATCCGCGGAGACGCTCCCCCAGACGACGTTGACTCGTCGATAAGCACGATCTCGATTGCGGAGCTGCACTTCGGACTCCTCATTGCTCGCAATGAGGAGAGTCGAGCTATTCGAGCAGCGCGCCTCGGGGCAATCGAGGCCCGCTATCCAGATCCGTTACCAGTGGACGATGTCGTCGCCCGCGAATGGGGGCGACTCAAAGCCGCAGTCGCCCAGCGAGGCGGCAAGCCACGGAAGCGCACGGCCGACCTTGGTATTGCGGCGACGGCCAACGTTCAGGGCGCGGAACTCATCACCCACAATCTCAAGGACTTCAAGATCATCGACGACCTTGTCGACCTCCGTACCCCCTGACAGGTCTTCAGCGCCCGATCGACTGCTGGTACAGCGTGAAGCCGATTCCGGAGCAGACGGCGGCGATGATCCAGAAGCGCAGCATGATCTTGGTCTCCGACCAGGCCATCATCTCGAAGTGGTGGTGCAGCGGGGCCATCAGCAGGACGCGGCGGCGGAAGGTCTTGAAGGAGAAGACCTGGATCGCCACCGAGAGCGCCTCGATCACGAAGATGCCGCCGATGATGATCAAGAGCACCTCGGTCTGGGTCATCACCGCCAGGGCGCCGATCGCCCCGCCGAGGCCGAGCGAGCCGGTGTCGCCCATGAATATCGACGCCGGAAAGGCGTTGAACCAGAGGAAGCCGACGCAGGCGCCGACCAGGCAGGCGGAGAGCAGTGCCAGGTCCTGCTGCTGGTTGGTGACGAAGGCGATTGCCGTGTAGGCGAGCAGCACGATCGCGCAGGAGCCGGCGGCGAGGCCGTCGAGGCCGTCGGTGAGGTTGACCCCGTTTGAGGTGCCGGCGATGACGAGGAAGACGAGGACGAAGTAGAGCACCGGGCCGAGATCGAGGCTGGCGTCGCCGATGCGGAAGTAAAGCGTCGGTTCCAGCCCGACCTCGTGCCGCGCCACCCACCAGAGGCCGAGCGCGAGCAGCAGCTGCCCGACCAGCTTCCAGCGCGCTGAGAGCCCGAGCGAGCGGCGTTTGACGATCTTGATGAAGTCGTCGGCGAAGCCGAGCCCGGCGCAGCCCATCGCCACGCCGAAGACCGCAAGGCTCTGTGCGTCGCGGTTGGAGAGGACCAGATACGGCACGCAGATCGCGGCGAAGACGATCAGGCCGCCCATCGTCGGCGTGCCCGCCTTGGCGTGATGCTCCTGCGGCCCCTCCTCGCGGATGTGCTGGCCGAACTCCTTGACCCGCAGGTACTCGATGAACTTGGGGCCGAGGAAGATGCAGATCAGCATCGCCGCCATCCCGGCGATCAAGACCTCGCCCATCAGATCAGGTCTTTCAGCATCTCGGCGACTCCCTCGAGGCCGGCCGAGCGCGAGCCCTTGACCAGGATCGCGTCGCCCGGCTCGAGCCGGGCGGCGAGCAGTTCCGCCGCCTCGGCAGGGTCGCCGACGAGCTCGTCGGGGTCATACGCACGGGCGGGCTCGCCGATCCCGATCAGCAGGTCGACGCCCTCGGCCCGCGCATGGGCGCCGACTTCGCGGTGGTAGGCGGGCCCACCGGGGCCCAGCTCAGCCATCTCGCCGAGGACGGCGATGCGCCGGCTTGCCTCGATCGTGGCGAAGTGGTCGAGCGCCGCGCGCATCGACACCGGGTTGGCGTTGTAGCAGTCGTTCACGAGCAGAATCCCGTCGCCGAGCTCAAGCCGCTCGCCCCGGAAGCGGGAGAAGCCTATGTTCGCAGCGCGGTCGGCCATCTCCTCGAGTGGCGCCCCGAGCGCGACCCCGGCGCCGACGGCGGCGAGCGCGTTGGTCAGGTTGTGGCGCTCGGTAAAGGGAAAGTGGAAGCGCGCCTGACCGGCCGGCGTGGCGATCAGGGCCTCGGTGATCCCCTCCGCCAGCCGTGATTCGACAACGTCGATATCGCCGCCGGCGCCGAAGCGCAGCAGGCTCGGGGCAATGTCGAGATGAGCCTCGAGCTCGCCCGCCTCGGCCGGAACGACGGCGGTTCCATCGGCCGGCAGCGCATACTCGGCCACACATTGGTTGTGTTGATAGATTTTCATACGGTCTGCGTATTCGAACACTTTCACCTCCTCGCGGCGGGTGCCGGGCAGCCAGAGCAGCACCATCGCGACCGCGGCCAAGCTTCTCACGATTCCGCGCGGCAGCCGCGTGATTGTGC
>DAIRWC010000152.1:0-4773 GCA_036802505.1 Solirubrobacterales bacterium | reverse complement strand
CCGGCCTGCTGCGGCTCGGCGACCTGCGAGCTCTGCCCGGTCGACGCCCGGTTCTCGGCGCTCAACGGCCTCCGCGGGGTGCTCGATCATCCGCGCCTCGACCTGCGCCGGCAGACCGTCGCGGCGCGCCTGCGGACCGCCGCCACCGGGCGCCGGATCGAGGCGATCGAGGCGATCGACCAGAGCGGCGAGCGACTGCTGGTGCGAGCACAGCGCTACGTCCTCGCCGCCAGCGGCTTCGAAAACCCCGGCATCCTGCTGCGCTCCGGCCTGGGCGGCCCCGCCGTCGGTCGCTACCTCTTCGACCACGCGCACACGACGCTGGTCGTCGACCTGCGCCGCGACCTCAGCCCCGGCCACGGCGACACCCTCTCGACCGGCCTCTCCGAAGCCCTCCGCGAAGGTGGCTTCCGCTCGAAGCGCTCCGGCGCGATCCTCATCCCCTTCAACCCAGGGGCGCCGCTGGCGCCGCTCGTCACGGAAAGCGTCCTCGCCGGCGGCGGCGAGCGCAATCGCGCCGACGCGCTCTCGACCTGGGGCCGCCGGCTGCCGCTCGACATGCTGACCGAAGACGTGCCGCAGGCGGGCCGGCGGGTGACGCTGGCCTCGAAGCGCGACTCCTTCGGCCTGCCGCTCAACCTGGTCGCCTATCCCCGCTCGACCAGCTACGAGCTGGACGGGATCGACGCCGCCGCGAAGCAGGTCCGCCGCCGCCTTGCCCCACTCGGCGCCCGCGACGTCGAAGTCAGCCCCGGCCCGCGCGGAGGACATCTGCTCGGCACCTGCCGGATGGGCACGGGAGACGACGGGGTGGTCGATCCCGACACGCGCCACCTCGAGATCGAGAACCTCTTCGTCGCGGGGGGATCGGCCTTCCCCACCTACTCGACGGCCCACCCCACGCTGACGATCGCCGCCCTGGCGCTGCGCCTGGGCGACCTGCTGGCCGGCGAAATCAGCTAGCGGCCCGCCGCAGAGCACGCAGCTCGCGCAGGTCTTCGAGGCTGATCGCGCCGAACAGCAGCGCCATCGGCGCATAGCTGAGCGGCGCCGCGAGCAGCAGGGGCACGGCCGGCGTCCCGATCCGCCGCAGCCCCAGCAGCAACAGGGTCATCGCCGCGGTGGCGATCGCAGCGCGAAGGATCCGCCCCAGCGCCGGACGGAACAGAAGCTTGGCGATGACCGCGCGCCAGGCGAGGCCGACGACCAGAAGCTCGGTCGCCAGCGTCGTCCAGGCGGCGGCGACGAATCCGTAGCGCGGCAGCAGCAGCAGGTTGAGGCAGACGTTGAAGACGAGGCCGAACACCGCATAGACCATGTAGCGCCGCTGCAGGCCGAGCACGATCACCATGTTTCCCGAGAGATAGCCGAAGCAGATCACGACGAAGGCGCCCATCAGGACGGGCAACGCCGCCGCGGCGTCGGCGAATTCGCTGCCGTAGAGCAATTCGATCGCCGGGCCGGAAGCGGCGAGCGCCACGCCGAGGGCCGGGAGCGCGACGACCGCCAAGTACTCGAGGGTCGTCTGCAACAGCTCGCGAACCCGGGACGGATCGGAGGGGTAGGCGGCCGAAACGAGCGGCAGCAACGTCATGCTCACGGTCAACGGCAGGAAGTGGGCCTGCTCGAGGATCCTGTAGACGGCGGCGTAGAGGCCAGCTTCGCGCGCGCCGTTGAACTCGAGCACGAGGATCTGGTCGATACGCGCGTAAGCGAGAACGAGCACGCCCGCCGTGGCCAGCGGCAACCCGACGCGGGCCAAAGGCCCCCAGAGGTGGCGCGAGCCGAGCAGCCGAACGGCGCCGGCGCGCAGCCCGACCCACACCTGCACCGCCGTGGTGGCGAGCGCCGCGGCGAGAAACGCGATCGCCAGCGGGACGAGACCTCCCCCGGCCGCCTCGACGACGATCGCCGCCACGCCCCAGACGACCGAGGAGAAGGTCATCACGGCGACGTTGACGTCGTTGCGCAGGCGCAGCTGCAGCAGCGCCCGAATCGTGTTGGGGCCGCTGAGCAGGATCGTCGTCGAGACGAGCACCCCGGCAAGCGCCATCGCGTGGTTCTCGGCGATCAGCAGGGCGACGACGATCGAGATCAGGGTCGCCGGCAGCGAGACGAGGGCGCGCAGGGCGATCGTCGCGCCGATCCATTCCGCCTCGCGCTCGGGCTCTGCCGCCGCCCGCCGCACCCCCACCTGTTCGAGCCCGAGGTCGGCGAGGTAGGCGGCGATCTGGACGCCGACGAGCAGGCTCGACCATTCGCCGAAGCCGCTGTCGCCGAGCGAGCGGGCGATGACCGCGGTGACGACGACGCCGAGGCCGAGGTTGAGCACCCGCCCGACCAGCTGCCGCACGACGTCGCGGGTGGCGCGCGAACGCGTGCTCTTGATCGCCATCGGCGGCGACTGTACAGGCGACGCGGGTCGAACGAACCGCGGGGACCGGTGCGATACTGCCGAGTCTTGCCCGAGTCCCTGACCGCCTGCGTGATCGCCAGTGACGAGGAGCGCCGCCTCCCGGCATGCCTCGAGAGCCTCGAGTTCTGCGACGAGATCGTCGTCGTCGACGGCGGCTCGCGCGATCGCACGATCGAGATTGCCCGCGCGGCCGGCGCGGTCGTCGTCGAGAATCCCTGGCCCGGCTTCGCCGCGCAGCGCAACATCGCGCTCGACCACGCCCACGGCGACTGGGTGCTCGAGATCGACGCCGACGAGCGGGTCAGCCCCGCGCTGGGCGCGGAGATCCGCTCCATGCTCGCCGACCCTCCGGGCGCGGAGATCCGCATGGTCGCCCTGCCGATGCGCGACGTCTTCCTCGGCCGCCCGCTCGGCCCCTCGGCCCGCTACCCGCGCTACCGCCACCGCCTCTTTCGCCGCGAGGCCTTCCGCCACGACGAGTCGCGCACCGTCCACGAGGGGCTCTGGCCCGACGGGCCGGTGCTGCCGCTCGAAGGCGAGCTCGAGCACCTGCTGGCGGCGACCTGGCGGGAGGCGTTGGACGATGCGATCGCCTACGCGCGGCTGGAGAGCCGCCAGCAAGGGCGCCCGGGGCCGCTCGGAGTGCTCAAGGGGGCGCTGCTGCGGCCGACCGCCAAGCTCGTCTACCGTGCCCTGCTCTACGGCGGCTGGCGCGACGGTGTCCGCGGCTTCGGCAAGATCTGGCTCGAGTGCGCCGCCGACTCGCTGGCGACGTTGTACGGGCTGCGCGACGGCTCCGACGAGCACGGTGGCGGTCACGGCGCGGAGCCCCCGAGGGTCGGGCCGGTGCGCCTGGTCGGCATCGGCCTCGGCGCGTCGGGCGGGGCGCGGCTGGGCACCTGGCTGAGCGAGGCGGCGCGGGCCGGAGCCGACGTCGCGCTGATCTGCCGGCGGGACGCACCGGACGGCGCCGTCCGCGCCCGGCGGGTTTCAGGCCTCGGCCCTGGTGCACTCGCCCGCGCCCTCGATGCCGAGGACCAGTTGCGGCCGATCGACGCGATCGTCCCGGCGGGAGCGCGCGAGCGGCGCCTGCTTGGCTTCACCCCGGAGGGACTGCGCGGCGCCGTCCCTCCCCTCTCGCCGGCGGAGGTCCCCGAGGCGGCGGTATCGAGCGTGCGCGAGCGGGTGCGCCAGGGGCGATGACCTGCTCCACGGCTATCCTCTGTGGACTAGTACAACCGTCCAGCGAACCGGCGGCCTGCTGGATTCAAGTCGAATCCGGAGCCGCCCGATAGGTCCCTGCACTCGTGGAATTCACCGGCAATCTCCGACTGATCTGGGCCAGCAAACGCTGGCTGGCGCTGTTTGCCGTCGTCGCTGCGGTGGTCGTCTACGCGATCTCCTCGTCCAAATCCGACGAATACGAAAGCAGCGCCCTGGGTCAGATCGTCACCACCAGCCAGGCCGCCGGCGAAATCCTCAACGAAGAACAGCTGCTCAGCCTCTCCAACCTCTACCAGGAGCTGGCGAAGACCCGCTCGGTCTTCGACGTCGCCCACGAAGACCCGGCGGTCAAAGGGCGCGAGGAAGCCTTCGACTCGAGCACCGAAGTGCAGCCCGAAGCGCGAACCGGGGTGATGAGCTTCGCCGCCACCACCGGCGACCCCCAGGAATCGGCGGAATTCGCCAACGCCTACGCCGAAGCCTTCGCCCGCTATCTCGGCGATCTCTCGGTGACGCAACAGAAAACGACGCTACAGCCGATCCAGCAGCGGATCGACGAAATCGAAGGCGAAATTGCTGCAGGCGGAAACAACGGCACCAGCGTCGCCGGGCTGCAGGTCGAGCTGCAGGCATTGCAGAATCAGATCGCCGAACAGAGCGCGAATCCGGGCGACACGATGCGAGTGGTCGAGCATGCCGTGCCGCAGAGCACGCCGGTGGCGCCGACCCCGAAACGCGATGCCCTGCTCGCCCTGATCGGCGCGCTCGTCCTCGGCGCGATCGCGATCTACCTGCGGGACCTCTTCTTCGATCGTTACCGCACCGCCCAGGAGGCCGCCAAAGACCTCGGCCTGACGTTGCTCGGCGAGATCCCCAAGGGACGCGGGACCCCAGCCCTGGAGTCGTTCCGGAACCTGCGCACGGCGACGCTGCTGACGCTCGAACGAACCGGGGCCGAAAACGAGGTATCCAACGACGCGGCCTCCGATCGGGGGGGAAGCACGGTGATGGTGACCGGCGCCGAGTCCGGCTGTGGCAAGAGCTACGTGGCGGCCAACGTCTCCCGCGCCCTGGCGGCGGAGGGCCGGCGCGTGACGACCGTCGACGGCGACCTGCGCCGACCGACCCTGAAC
>DAIRWC010000151.1:0-4786 GCA_036802505.1 Solirubrobacterales bacterium | reverse complement strand
GTTCGACCCGGCGCTGTTCGACTACGCGCTGGAGCGCAACGTCCTGCTGGTCAGACCGACCTCGCTGATCGGGCTGCTGCGGACGATGGAGCTCGGCTGGCGCCAGGAGCGGATGGTCGCCGAGGCGGCCGAGATCGCCGAGGCCGCGGCGACGCTGCACGGACGCTTCGCCAAGTTCCTCACCGACCTGGACAAAGTCGGCAGGGGCCTGACCTCGGCCGCCGGTGCCTACGACTCCGCCGTCGGCTCGATGCAGAGCCGGCTGCTGCCGCAACTGCGCAAGGTCGAGGACCTCGGCATCGCACCGGGCAAAGAGATCAAGCCGCCCGAACCGGTTGAGATCACCGTCAGGGCAATCACGGCGCCGGAGCTGGAAGACGCCGACACCCCCGTGCTTGACTAGGATTCGCCGCCCGTCCCAAACGATCCGCGGAGGAGCCAGTTGGCCGTCGACACGAGCGCAGTCGCGAAGTTGGATGTAGAGCCCGGAACGCTGCCCGACACGATGGCGGCGTGGGTGATCCGCCAGGAGCGGGAGGGCGAGCCCACCGACGCCTTCCAGCTCGAGCAGATCGAGGTGCCGGAGCCCGGTGCCTTCGAGGTGATCGTGCGGGTGATGGCCGCGGGAGTCAACTTCAACAACGTCTGGGCGGCGCTGGGCAAGCCGGTCTCGGTCTTCGGCTATGGCGACCATCCCGAGTACGGCCACCACATCGGCGGCTCCGATGCCTCCGGCATCGTCTGGAAGGTCGGCGAGGGCGTCACCCGCTGGAAGGTCGGCGACGAGGTCGTCGTCCACTGCAACCAGGCCTCCTACGAGGACGTCGAGGTCCACGGGCTCGACCCGCTCGCCGCGCCGAGCCAGCGGATCTGGGGCTACGAGACGACCTGGGGCTCCTTCGCCCAGTTCACCAAAGTGCAGGCGCAGCAGCTCCTCCCCCGCCCCCAGAACCTTTCCTGGGCCGACTCCTCCTCCTACGGGCTCACCTACTTCACCGCCTACCGGATGCTGATCGACCAGTGCAAGCTGCAGCCCGGCCACAACGTGCTGATCTGGGGCGCCGCCGGCGGGCTCGGCGTCTTCGCCGTGCAGCTCTGCAAAGCGGCCGGCGCCAACGCGGTCGGCGTCGTCTCCTCCGACGAGAAGGGCGAGTTGATCAAGGAGCTGGGCGCGGTCGACTACATCAACCGGGCCGAGTTCGGCGAGATGATGCGCACGCCGGAGAACCTCGCCGACAAGGCCCTCGACAAGGAGCGCTTCAAGGCCTCGCGCGGCTTCGCCAAGCGGGTCAAGGAGATCCTCGGCGACGCGCCGGACATCGTCTTCGAGCACGTCGGCCAGGCGACCTTCCCGACCTCGGTCTTCGTCGTCAAGCCGTTCGGCAAAGTCGTCATCTGCGGCGCCACCTCGGGCTTCCAGCTCGACTTCGACGTGCGCTACCTGTGGATGCGCCAGAAGCAGATCATCGGCTCGCACTTCGCCAACGCGTACGAGTGCATGCGCGCCAACCAGCTGATGGCGGAGGGCAAGGTCCGGCCCGTGATCTGGCAGACGATGGGCTTCGAGGGGGTCGCCGAGGCGCACCAGTTGCTGCACGAAAACAAGCACCTCGGCAAGATCTCGATCCTGGTCGGTGCCGAGTCCGAGGACGAGGGCAAGAACGAAGACGGCCCCGGCGCGATCCGGGCCGAGGTGGGAGCGTAGACATGGCCGAGATATGCAGGCTGGACTGGCACATCGCCCCCTTCCGGGCCGACCGCTGGCTCGACCTCTGGGAACCGGCGGCGGCGCGGATGCCCGCCTTCGGGGCCAAGAGCTGGTCGCTGACCCGCTCGATCGACGACCCGCTTGCCTTCCAGCAGACCTCGGTCTGGGAGAGCCGCTCCGACTTCGAGCGCTACTGGTACTCGGAGGAGATCGAGCAGGCGCGAGCCGCGGCTATCGACCTCTACGACCTGCCGATCCTGCCCGCCTGGCACACGCTCGTCGCGGCCGAGTAGCCGGCGCCTCGGCGCCGCTCAGAGCACTTTCCACCTGAAGACCGACGGGGTCGGGTCCCGCCGCCGCCCGACGGCGGCGACCCGGAAGACGTGCTTACCGGGCTTGAGGCGCCTGTAGACCTGGGGGGAGTGACAAGCGTGGAAGGGCCGGCCGTCCAGCTTGCACCTGAAACGCGCTCCGCGCTGACTGGCGGAGAAGGTGAACTTCGCCCTGGCGCTGTGGGTCCGCTTCGGCGGGTGGCGGTGGATCGAGGTCTGCGGTGAGCGGGGAGCCACCGGGGAAACGACGGTTGACGGGGGTGGGTTGGTCGCCGGAGGCGGTCCCGTCCTAGGCGATTCCGCTCCGGCGCCTTCGCCGCCCGAATCTTCTTCGCCGGGCGGTTCTTCTTCGCCTTCTTCTTCAGGCCCGGGCGGTTCGGTGGAGTAGACCGCCTTGTAGGTGGACGCGGTCTCGGCCTGGATCGTGTGGGCCCGGGCGCCTTCGTCTGACCATTCCGTCCAGTAATAGGTGACGCCGCCGACTTCGGCGGTTGCGGGGGCCGAGAGCGAGATGCTGCCGCCTTCGATCGCCGTCAGCGGAAACGGCGCCACCGCGGTCTCCTCGCCGGCGCTGAGCTGGATCCCCGCCGGTTCGGAGGCGATTTCGAGCTCGAAAGGCCGCGGATCGATCGTCACCGATTCGGTCGCGGTGAGGCCGCGTTCGTCGGTCGCGGTCAGGATGATTTCGATGTGCGAGGGGTAGTCGTGGTCGGGAGCAAGAAAGCTGCCGGCGGCGACCCCCGGGAAGACCCGCAGCGGATGGGCATGACAGGCGGCCGGGCAGTGCAGGAGCCGCGTCTTCCAGTAAAGGTCCGAAGGCGGCAACGCGATCTCCTCGGGGTCCGCCGCCGAGCCGGAGAAATCGATCTGCTGGCCGACCCCCCAGCTCAGCGCCGCCGTGGGCGCTTCGATCTGCGGTTCCGGCGGCGAGTCGTCCGGAAACAGTTCGAGGTGAGCGACGCTCGAGTGGCTTCCATCGCTGACGCGAACCCCGACGTTGACGTTGTGAGTGACGTCGTAGTTCGCGACTTCTTCGCTGTCGCCGCTTTCCTCGAAGCTGCCGTTGCCGTCGAAGTCCCATTCGAAGCTGAGCGGTTCGCCGCTCGGAGCGGTCGAGCCGCTAGCGTCGAGGTGAACTTCGAGCGGTTTGGGCCCCCACCGCTTGTCCGCCGTAAGCCGTGCCACCGGGGCTTCGGGGTCGTAGGAGATCTTGTGGATCGTGCCTTCTTCGGTTCCCCCGAAGACCTTGACGTAGAAGAGGTTGCCTTCCGGCCCGAGCTCGAGATCGACCCCCGGGTAGAGCCCGCCGGCCGCCATGAAAGTCGACGTGGTGAGCGGGTCGGGCCGCCCGTCGTCACCGGGGAACATGACCCAGATGCAGCTCCGCACGGGGTCGGCGAAGAAGAGCGCGCCGTCGTAGGCGGCGGGGAACGGACCTCCCGGGTAGAAGGCAAGCCCGGCAATAGCCGAGCCGGTTCCGCTCGCGCAGGTTTCTTCGGGGACGACGTTCTCGTAGTGCCGGTAATAGAAGAGCGGCTGCGCGGTGGCGCCTCCCCCTTCGGCGTAGAGGGATTTGCAGAGGTTGAGTTCGAGGCCGGCGTAGATCGGGTTCGGTTCCGGGCCCTCGTAGCAGGGCCAGCCCGAGTTGAAGACGGGTAGCGAGCCGACTGCGGGCACGCGGTCGATCTCCTCGAAGGTGTCCCAGCCGACGTTGCCGACGTAGATTTCCCCGTCCCCCGGGTCGATCGTGAACCGGAAGGGGTTGCGGAAGCCGTAGGCGACGATGCGGCGCACGTTCGCTTCCAGGCTGGCCGAGTTCGGGTTGCCGGGCCAGGCCGTGCCGGTGCTGGGATCGATGCGGACGATCGTGCCGTTGAGGCCGGTCGGGTCGGCCTGCGTGCGGATGTCCTGCGAGCGCAGCGCGCCCCCTTCAGCCGTGGGCGGCTGGAGGCTTTCGCCGCCGGGTGGGTCGCCGCACATGTTCTTGCGCGGCCAGCCGAACTGGCCGTAGTCGGCGTTGTTGAAGCTGGCCCCGTCTCCCCCGCTGACGTAGAGCGCGCCTTCGGGGCCGAACTGGAGGTCGCCGATCGAGTGCGAGGAGAACTGCTGGCACCAGTCTTCGAGCAGAACTTTCTCGGCCGGGGCATCGGCCGAGGGCGCGGCGTGATCGCCTTCGGCCGTCAGCCGGACCAGACGGCCGCTGACCGGGCAGTCGTCGACCCCCGAGCCGGATGGCTTAGGGCATTCGTCGCCGCTGTGGTTCGGTTCGCCCCAGCGCGGCACTTTGCCTTCTTCCGGTCCGACCCCGCCGAGGATGTGGTCGTAGGTATAGAGGGCGTAGACGAAGTGGTTGCTTGCGAAGTTCGGGTCGAGCGCCAGTCCGAGCAGGCCCCGGTCGCCGGCGTCGTAGACCTCGGTACGCAGGTCGGCAAAGACTTCCGGCGTGGTGTCGTCGATGTTTTCGTAGACGACGATTTTCCCGGCCTTCTCGGCGACGAAGACGCGCCCGTCAGGCGCGAAGCGCATCGTCGTCGGTTCGGGAAGTTCGCTGAGCACCGTGGTGTCGCGAAATCCGTTCGGCAGTTCGGGCTCGGCGGCGGCGGGCACCGCTGCGCAAGCCAGGGCCAGGACGACCCCGGCCACCAAGACGGACAGGCGGGCGAACGCCTTCACCCTCAGGCGCGCTCGAGCGGAGCGAGCGTCAGGCCGGCGGCCTTGAGCTGCTCCCAGTAGTGCTCGGCGGGCT